>JBPCNA010000178.1:0-18563 GCA_051001735.1 Solirubrobacteraceae bacterium | reverse complement strand
GGTTGCCGCTTGTCATCGCCTCCTTCTTCTTCACCACCCTCACCACCTGGCGCGAGGGCCGTGACATCGTCACCTCCAACCGCGCTCGTGGTGGGGTGCCCTTCGACGCCTTCGTCAAGGCCCTCGGCGAGCGCGCGTTCCCCGTCGTCCAGGTCCCCGGCACCGCCGTCTTCCTCAACGCCAACCCGCAGACCACGCCGCTGGCCATGCGCGCCAACGTCGAGCACAACCACGTCATCCACGAGACCGTGGTGATCGTCTCGATCCGGACCGAGCGGGTGCCGCACGTCGCCGCGTCCGACCGGCTCCTGTCCGACGACCTCGGCGACCCCCACGACTCGATCACCCGGGTCACAGCCCGCTTCGGCTTCCAGGACGACACCGACGTCCCGGCGACCCTGGCGCTGGCCGACCGCCTCGGCATGCTCGAGAACGCCGGCAACCTCGGCGAGGTGACCTACTTCGTCTCGCAGATCACGATCGTCCCCTCGAGGGCGCCCGGAATGGCGATGTGGCGCAAGCGGCTCTTTCTCCATCTCGCCCACAACGCCGCCAACCCGGTCCTCTACTTCGGCCTCCCGGACAACCGGACGGTGACCATGGGCGAGCGCATCGACGTCTGATCGACGCGCGATTAGTTCCGCGCCGGTTGCGGGTCTTTACAACAGAGCGGCAGACCCGACCCTGAGCTTTAGGAGTGAGCGAAGATGAGCACAGCGAGCGACGGCCCGGTCCGCTTCCGTGCCGCCCCGCGGCGCGCCGGCCGGACGGCCGGCATCCAGGTCCCCGAGGCGACGGTCACCGCTCTCGGACCCAGCCGGCGGCCCGCCGTCCGCGCCACCGTCAACGGGTTCACCTACCGGAGCACGGTGGCGCCGAGGCGGGGCGAGGTCACACCTCCGGTCAGCGCGGCCGAGACCCGTACGCGACGGATCGCCAAGGCGCTCGGCACGCTGCGGGAGGGACGTAGCTAGGGGCGCAGGCGTGGAGGCGCGGGACACCACCGTCTGGGTGCTCGTCGACCCGATCGCCGACGGCGACGCGCGCCGCCTGTGCGACCACCTGCAGGCGCTGCTGACCGCCACCGGCGTCGAGGTCATCGCCTGCGACGTCGGAGCGCTGGCCGCCACCGCCGGCACCGTCGACGCGCTCGCCCGGCTCGAGCTCACCGCCGGGCGCCTCGGGCGGCGGATCGTGCTGCGCCGGGCCTCTGAGGAGCTCCTCCGGCTGGTCGCCTTCGTCGGGTTAGCCGACGTGCTCGGCTGCCGGGGGCGCGATGGGGAGGCCGAAGAGCGGAAACAGCCGCGCCGTGTCGAGGAACGAGTTGATGGCGACGATGCGGCCGTCTGACACGTCGATGACCTGGAGCGCCCACGGCTCGTGGGCACCGCCCGGCCCGCTCGGCCGGTACTGCCCGTAGGCCGGCGAGCCATTGGCCTCGACGGGGATCAGCACCGAACCGCGGCAGTGGCAGCCGGGCCCGAGAAACCACCCGCGGAGGCTGGCGAGGCCCTGGAGCCAGAGCTCGTAGGGCGGCATCGAGAGGGTTGCCTCCTCGTGGAGGAGGGCGACCAGCTTGTCGATGTCATAGCTCTCGAAGGCGTCGACGTAGCGCGCCAGCAGCGCCCGATCGGCGGCGTCCATCGGCGGAGCCGGATCCCCGACCTCGACGTTGCGGGCGGCGAGCGTCGCCCGTGCCCGCTGGAGCGTGCTGTTGACCGAGACGACGCTCGTCTCCAGGAGTTCGGCGACCTCGCTGGCCTGCCAGCGGAGCACGTCGCGGAGGATCAGCACCGCCCGCTGGCGAGCCGGGAGGTGCTGGAGGGCGGCGACGAAGGCGAGGCGGAGCGTCTCGCGCGACATCGCGAGCTCGGCCGGGTCGCCGTCGGTCGGCATCACCCGGTCGTCGGGCATCGGCTCGAGCCAGGTCGCCTCGGGCTGGGTGGCGAGCGACCCATCGATCGTCCCGGCCGGGCCGAAGTCCATCGGCCGCGCTCGCCGGCCGCGCGCGTCGAGCATGGTCAGGCAGACGTTGGTGGCGATCCGGTAGAGCCAAGACTTCAGCGCCGCGCGTCCCTCGAAGCGGTCGATCGAGCGCCAGGCCCGGAGCATCGTCTCCTGGACGGCGTCCTCGGCCTCGAAGGCCGAGCCCATCATCCGGTAGCAGTAGCCGGTCAGCTCGGCGCGGTACTGCTCGAGCCGGGACTCGATGTCGTCCGCCGCGGGCCTCGCCGCCCCGGTAGTGGTAACAGCAGCACCAGCGGCTGCGCGATCAGGCATCCGGTCGGTCCTCTCCGCTCGAAAACACGGTCGCCTCAATATTAGGGGGCCCCACCGGTGGGGTCGGTACGGCTACCCGCACCCCAAACTGGCCAGATATCCGTATTCACAAGCCGGCCCGGCGCCGGGAACATGCAAGGCATGGGTCCAGTCCTCCGCTCCGCCCGCCAGCGGCCGTCGACCTAGGCATGTCTCCCGAGACCGCCGATCCGGCGCCGCGCCTTGAGCCCGTCGATAACCTTGACGGCGTGGGACGCATCCCGGGTCGGACGCGCGTAGCGGCCACTGTGGGCAGCCGGACCACCTCCGGCCCGCCGCGGCAGCTCGCGATCGGCGAGACGTTCGCCGGGTGCCGGATCGAGTCGCTGGCGGGTCGCGGCGAGATGGGGCTCGTCTACCGGGCCTACGACCTCCACACCGACGGCGTCGTCGCCCTCAAGGTGATCCGGCCCGAGCTCGCCCGCGACGGCAGCCTGCGGGCCCGCTTCGCCCGCGAGTCGCTGCTCGCCACCCAGATCCACCATCCCCACATCATTCCCGTCCACCGGGTGGGCGAGGAGGACGGCGTCCAGTTCATGGTCATGCGGTTCGTCGAGGGCGTCGGCCTCGATGAGCTGCGCCGTCTCTACGGCCGCTTCGCGCCGGGCCACGCCGCGAGCCTCGTCACCCAGATCGCCGGCGCCCTCGACGCCGTCCACGCCCAGGGCTTCGTCCACCGCGACGTCAAGCCGGGCAACGTCCTCGTCACCGGCGCCGCCCCCCACGAGCACCTCTACCTGACCGACTTCGGGCTGGCCAAGCGGATGGGCGAGGGCTGCGACCTGACGGGGATCGGCGGCTACGTCGGCACCCCCGACTACATCCCGCCGGAGCAGGTCAGCGGCGATGAGGTCGACGCTCGCAGCGACGTCTACGCGCTCGGCTGCCTGCTCTACGAGCTCCTCTCGGGCACCGTGCCCTTCCCCCGGGAGAACCACGTCCTGACCATCTTCGCCCACCTCAGCTTCCCGGTGCCGCTGCCGAGCGAGGACTCGCCGGACATCCCGGTCGGCTTCGACCGGGTGATCGCCGGGGCGATGAGCAAGGACCCGGTCGAGCGCTATGGCTCGGCCGGCGACCTCGCCCGGGCGGCGACGCTGGCCGCGACGGCGCGCGGCGACCGGCCTGTGCTCGACGGCCCCGTCGAGCTCGCCTCGCCCTGATCGCGGCGCACCCGGCGGCACCGCCCGCCCGCCCGCCGCGCCGGGTACGGCTAGCCGTACCCCCGGACGCCGGGTGCCCCCATGGGATCGCCGCGACCCCGGTGAGAACCTCCGGCATGTGCTCCTCCCAGCACCAAGCTCGTTGCGACCGGCCGCTGCCATCGGCCTCCTCCACGAGATCGCACCCTCCGGCCGCACGAGCGCGGCCGGAGGGCTGCGAAGCCACACCCGCGCGCTGACCATCGCCGCCGCCTGCCTCCTCGCCGGCCTCCTGGCCTGGCGGGGACACGACTTCCTGGCCGCGGTCGAGCGCGCTCTCCACGCCAACTGGTCGTTGGTGGCCGCGGGCGCCGTCTTCGAGATCGCCTCCGTCGCCGGCTACGTGTTCCTTCTCCACCGGATCGTCTCAGGCGCGAGCACGGGCCTGCGCCTGCGCGACTCCTACGACATCAGCCTGGCCGGGACGGCCGCGACCCGCCTCCTGCCGACCGCGGGCCTCGGCGGCGCGGCGGTCACCGTGTGGGCCCTGCGCGCCCACGGCGTCCGCACCCAGGAGCTCGCCGAGCGCCTGCTCACCTTTTTGCTCCTCCTCTACAGCGTCTTCGTCGGCGCCCTCGGCTTGGCCGGCGCCGCGATCGCCACGGGCCTGGTGGCCACGCCGACCGCCCACGGCCGCACACTCGGCCTGCTCGGAGTCGCGCTGGCCGGGGCAATCGCCGCCGCGATGGTGCTCGTGGTCTCGGCCCCGGCGCCGCTCGCACGCCTGCTCGAACGCCTCGCCGCCGCCTCCGCCGAGGGGGGCCGCACCGCCGCCGCCGCGCACCAGGCGGCGGAGAACCTCCCGGTCGTGCGCGCCGCCCTGCGCCGGAGCGCGGGCGAGCTCTGCCGCCCCCACCCGGCTCTGCTCGGCGCCGTCGCCTGGTGGGCCTTCGACATCGCCGTCCTCTTCGCCCTGCTCAACGCCTTCGGCGCCGACCCGCCGATCGTCGTGCTCGTGCTCGGCTACTTCCTCGGGACCACCTTCAACGTCCTTCCGCTCCCGGGCAGCCTGAGCGGCGGCCTGATCGGCGTCCTCGTCGCCCTCGGCGGCCCGGCCGCCCCGGTGATCGCCGCCGTCCTCGCCTACCGGGCGCTGGCCACCTGGCTCCCGGCGGCGACCGGCCTCTTCTCGCTCGGCCGCCTGCGCGGCTCGGTCGGCCGCTGGCGCGCCGAGGCGACCGCCGGCGTCGCGCCCACCGCCGCCTGACCACGCCGGCCGAGCCGCCACGGTGTGGCTACCCGTATGGCGGAGCGCCGGCCGAAGCGTCAGCATGCTGCGGATGGGCACCACGGTCCTGATCGTCGACGACCACCCGTGCTTTAGGGCGAGCGCCCGGAAGCTGCTCGAGTCCGAGGGCTTCGAGGTGGTCGGCGAGGCCGGCGACGGCGATTCGGCCGTGGCCCAGTCGGCGGCCCTGCGCCCGGACCTTATCCTCCTCGATGTGCAGCTCCCCGACATCGACGGCTTCGCCGTGGCGGCCCGGGTCACGGGCAGCAAGGACGCCCCGGCGGTGATCCTCTGCTCGAGCCGCGAGGCGTCGGACTTCGGCCCGCTGGTCGCCACCAGCGGGGCGCGCGGCTTCGTCGCCAAGGGCGAGCTGTGCGGGGCGACGCTGCGGGCACTGCTCGAGCCGTCCTCTCCCGCCGAGACATGACCGACCGCCTGCGGGTCGTCGTCGCCGACGACTCGGTGCTCCTGCGCGAGGGGCTCGTCCGCCTGCTCGAGGAGGGCGGCTGCGAGGTGGTCGCCCAGGCCGGCGACGCCACCGACCTGATGCGCAAGACCCGCGCCCACAAGCCGGACGTCGCGGTGATCGACGTGCGCATGCCGCCCGACAACACCGACGACGGCCTGCGGGCAGCGCTGCGCATCCGCGACGAGCTGCCGGGGATCGGCGTGCTCGTCCTGTCCGAGCACGTCGAGGAGCACTACGCGCTCGAGCTGATCGGCGACGGGGCGTCGGGCGTCGGCTACCTGCTCAAGGAGCGGGTGACCGACATCGACGCCTTCATCGACGCCGTCCGCCGGGTGGCGCGCCTCGAGTCGGTGATCGACGCCCACGTCGTCGGGCGCCTCCTGCGCCGCCACCGCGAGGCCGACCCGCTCGAGCGGGTGAGCCCGCGCGAGCGCGAGGTGCTCGGCCTGATGGCCGAGGGCCGCTCGAATCACGCGATCGCCGACCGCCTGGTGATCAGCGAGCGAGCGGTCGAGAAGCACGTGACGTCGATCTTCTCGAAGCTGGACCTCCCGCCGGCGGGCGAGGATCACCGGCGGGTGCTGGCGGTCCTGCGCTTCCTGCGCGCCTAGTCGGAGCCGATGCTCGGGTCACGGCACGTGCTGAGGGCCTCGGTGGCCATCCTCGTCGTCGTGGCGGCGGCCGGCGCGGCCGGCTGGCTGGCCAGCGCCCGCGACCGGACCACGCTCTACCAGCCGCCGACGCCGGTCACCCGCGTCGAGCTCGTGCTCGCCTCGGGCAGCGCCGAGATCTCGGGCAGCCGGGCGACGACGGTCCGCGTCGAGCGGATCGACCGCTACGCGTTCGGACACCCGGCGGTCGAACGGCGGTCGCTGGCCGGCGGCGTCCTGCGCCTCTCGTCCGCCTGCCCGCGGATCCTCGTCGGCGCGTGCTCGGCCTCCTACCGCCTGAGCGTGCCCGACGGGGTCTCGGTCTCTGTGCGCACCGGCGCGGGCCGCGTGCGCCTCGACGGCTTCCGCGGGACGGCGCAGATCCAGACGGGCTCGGGGGCGATCTCGGTCGACGCCTTCTGCGGCTTCGTCCTGTCGGCGACGAGCGGGTCCGGCGACATCAGGGCGGTCAGCGCCTGCGCCCCCCGAACGCTCGACCTCCGCACGACCGGGGGCAACGCCACCGCGCTCGTCCCGCCGGGCCGCTACCGGGTGGACGCGCGCTCGGTCAGCGGCCAGGTCCACGTCCGCGGGGTGGTGCCGAGCGACCAGGTGCCGCTGTCGATCTCCGTCCAGAGCCGCAGCGGCGACGTGACGGTGGGGGGCGGTCTGTGACCGAGCCGACCGCCCCGGCGGGTCCGCGCGCCGTGCGCCAGCTGGCCTACGTGATCATCGGCCTCCCCCTCGGCCTCGCCTACCTGGCCCTGATCGCCGCCGCCGTCGTGTGCGCGGTGGTCTTCGGCCCCGTCTGGGTCGGCCTGCCCCCGCTGCTGGCCGCCGCGGGGGTGGCGTGGCGCTGCGCGGCGCTCGAGCGGACGCTGGCCAACCGCCTGCTCCACGCGCGCATCCCGCCGCTGGCCCCGCCCCGGGCGGCGGCGGGGTCGATCTGGCCGCGGGTGCGCGGGCGCCTGCGCGGGGCCCCCTTCTGGCGCAGCGTCGCCCTGCTCGCGCTGAAGCTCCCAGCCCACCTGATCGTCGCCGCCGTGACGGGCGCCGGCATGCTCCTGGCCGGCGGGCTCCTCGTCATCGGGGTGGAGGGGGTGGCCGGCGCGGACCGAGGCTTCGTCGGCCCGTTCTCGCTTGATTCTTGGAGCGGCATCGCCCTGTGCGCGTTGGCGGCTCCGGTCGGCGTGGTCACGCTCGCGGCCATCGACGGCCTGACCGGGGCCCTCCGGGCGCTGGCCCGGGCGCTCCTGGCCACGCGCATCGCGCCGGGCGATCCGGTGCGCCAGACGCTGGCAGAGAGCCTGGGCGACCGGACGCTGACCATCGCCTATTGGCTGGCCGACCGGAACGCCTACGTCGACGAGCACGGGCTCCCGGTATCGCTGCCCGAGCCGGGATCCGACCGGGCGTGGACGGCGGTCGACTACGGCGGCCGGCGGGTGGCGGCGATCGTCCACGACGCCGACCTCGACGCGAGCCCGGAGCTGATCTCGGCGGCGGCGGCCGGGGCGTCGCTGGCCATCGACAACGACCGCCTCAAGGCCGATCTGCGGGCGCGGGTCGAGGAGCTCCGGGCGTCGCGGGTGCGGATCGTCGAGGCGGCCGACGCGGCCCGGCGGCGGCTGGAGCGAGATCTCCACGACGGCGCCCAGCAGCAGCTCGTCGCCCTGGCCATCGACCTGCGGATCCTGCGATCGCGACTCGAGCCGGAGGGGAAGGCGGCCGAGCTGATCGACGGGATCGACGAGAAGCTCGCCACGGCCCTGGCCGAGCTCCGCGAGCTGGCCCGGGGGATCCACCCGGCGATCCTCACCGACCGCGGTCTCGAGCCGGCGCTCGACGCCCTCGCCGCCCGGGCCCCGCTCCCGGTCCGCTGCCGGGTCGAGTTGACCGGGCGCCCGCCGCCGCCGGTCGAGGCGGCCGCCTACTTCGTCGTGGCCGAGGCGCTGACCAACGTCCTCAAGTACGCGGGCGCCGAGCGGGCGACCGTCCACGCCTTCCAGGAGGACGGCCACGTCGTGGTCGAGGTCTCAGACGACGGCGGCGGCGGCGCCGACCCGCAGCGCGGCTCGGGCCTGCGCGGCCTGGGCGACCGGCTGGGGGCCCTCGACGGCACGCTGACCGTCGAGAGCCCGCCCGGCGAGGGCACGCTCGTACGGGCGCGGATCCCCTGGCCGACCGGCCGGGACGACCCGCCGGTCTGACCGGCGGGGCGAGAGCGGCGCCCGCTCCCGGAGGTTTTCGATCTTTGTTCCGTTTTTCGGAGTCAACATAGAAAACCTCGGTGCCCAACCCGGCCCCGGGTCGGATCCGGGCCCGATGGGCGCCGGCCGCCCGCGGCGAGCCGCCGCCCGCCGCCTCCCGGGCGCCGCTAGACGATCCCGTTGGCCCGCAGGAACTGCCGGGCCACGGCGGCCGGACTCTGCTGGCCGAGCGAGACGGCGGCGTTCAGGACCCTCAGCGCCTGGGTGCTCAGCTTGGCGCTGACCGCGTTGATCGTCTCGGCGAAGGCCGGGCCCTCGGCGTCGAGCACCTTGCGGCGGACGACGAAGGTCACGTTCTGGAAGCCGAAGGTGTTCTTCGGGTCGGCGAGCAGGGTGTAGCCGCCCCCCACGAGCTGCCCGTCGGTGGTGAAGACCGCGGCCAGCTGGACGCGGCCCTGGTCGAGCGCCGGATAGAGCTCGCCGATGGCCAGCGGCACGAAGCGGACGTGGTCGACGCCGTAGAGCCGGCGCAGGCCGACGAGGCCGTTGAAGCGCGTCCGGAACTCCGGCGCCGCCCCCAGCCGGGCGCTCGCGCCCAGGCGGGGCAGATCCTCGAGCGACCGGAGCCGGTGGGCCCGGGCGTAGGCCGGCTTGACGGCCAGCACGTCCGAGTCCTGGGCCGGCGTGGTGTCCAGCATCGTCATCCCCCGGCGCTGCTCGAAGTCCTGCGCCCAGTCGTAGGCCTGATCGGCGCTCGCCGGCCGCCGCGTGTCCTGGGCCAGTGACGAGAGGATCGTCCCCGTGTACTCCGGGTAGCCGTCGATCCGCCCGGCGGTCAGCTCGCGGTCGACGACCTCGGTCGCGCCGATGTCGTTGACCAGCGTGACCCGGTAGCCGAGCCCCTGGAGCGCCTGCGTGTAGAGCTGGCCGAGAATGAATTCCTCGGTGAAGTTCTTCGCCCCCAGGACGACCGGAGGCCGCCCCGCACCAGGACCATTCGGCGTCGCCGTGGAGGACGTAGTCGGCGTGGGGGCGCTCTCCGATCCGCCCGCTCCGCACGCAGAGGCCAGAAGGGCGGCCGTCAACACCGCTCCGCTCCTCAGGTGTCGCATCGCCGCCCACACGGACCGGCGACGCTAGCAGCAGGGGTTTGGTCAACGGCTTTCAAGCGGTGGCATGATCAGCGTGTGCCCGATCACGCCGCCTTCCTCCGCGGGATGAACATCGGCGGCCGGCGGATCACCAACGACGACCTCCGGCGCCACTTCGAGGCGATGGGACTCGACGAGGTCGGGCTCTTCCGCGCCAGCGGCAACGTCGTCTTCAGCGCCGGCGACGCGTCGCACGCCGACCTGACCACCCGGATCGAGTCGGAGCTCGCCGCCGCGCTCGACTACGACGTGCCCGTCTATCTGCGCACGGCCGCCGAGGTCCGGGCGATCGCCGCCCACGAGCCGTTCCCCGCTGCGGTGGTCGCCGCCTCGAAGGGCAAGCTCCAGGTCTCGCTGCTGCTCGAGCGCCCGGGGGCGAAGGCCCGCAAGGAGGTCCTCGCCCTCGCCCCCGACGAGGACCGGCTCGCCTTCGGCGAGCGCGAGCTCTACTGGCTGCCGAGCGGCGGGCTGCTCGAGTCCTCGCTCGACCTCGCCGCCGTCGCCAAGCTGCTCGGCCCGACGACGGTGCGCACCAAGGGGACGATCGAGCAGATCAACCGCAAGTACTTCGCCTGAGCTCGGTCAGCCCCTGACGAGGTTGAGCGGAATGACGCCCGTCCACGGTCCGGCGCCCTCGCCGGCCGGCTTCGGCCCCCCGGTCCGCGCCTTGACCGACGCCTCGGCGAGGGGGACGGCGATCACCAGGGTGGCGGCGAGCTCCTTGGCGTTGCTCGGCCGCAGCTCGGCGCTCCGGCCCGGGACCATGAAGTCGACGAAGCGCTCGAGCGCCCGGGCCTTCTCCGCCGCCTCGGTGATCTCGCGGCCGCGGCCGTAGACCACGGCGCTGCGGTAGTTCATCGAGTGGGTGAACGCCGTCGTCGCCAGGACGAGGCCGTCGAGGAGGGTGACCGTCACGCACACCTCGGCCCCGTCGGCCGCCGCCCGCAGCATCCGGTTGCGGCTCGACCCGTGGAGGAGCAGGCGGTCGCCGTCGCGGGCGTAGCCCATCGGCAGGACGGCGGCGGCGCCGTCGACGACGAAGCCCACGTGGGCGACGAGGCCCGCGTCGAGCACCGCGTAGAGGTCGCCGCGGTCGGCGAGCGCCCGGTCGGAGTGGCGGTGGACGCGCGTCCGCGCCGTCTCCCCGAGGCCCGTCGGCGGCGGCCCGGCCACGGCGACGATCCGCGCGCGCTGGGTGACCAGCACGCAGGCGATCACCACGACGGCCACGACGAGCGCCCCCGGCCCGGCGTGCTCGCCGAGGAGGAGGGCCGACCAGGCTACGGTGAGGAGCGGCTGCGCCAGCTGGAGCTGGCTGGCCCGGGCCACGCCGGACCGGCCGAGGCCGCGGTACCAGGCGGCAAAACCGGCGAACATCGAGACCGCCGAGACGTAGGCGAGCCCGGCGACGGCGACCGCCGTCGGGTGAACCGGCCCGGCGCCGGCGGCGTCCACGGCGGTCACCGGCAGTGAGACGGGGAGGGCGAGGAGCACGCCCCAGGCGATGACCTGCCAGCCGGGGATGTGGCGGGAGAGGCGCCCGCCCTCGGCGTAGCCGACCGCCGCGACCAGGAGGGCGGCGAGGAGCAGGAGGTCGGCGAAGGCGAAGGCGCCGCCGCCGACCGAGATGCTGTAGAGGATGATCGTCGCCGTAGCGGCGGCGCTCGCCGCCCAGAAGGCCCAGCCCGGCCGCTCGCCGGCGCGGAGCACGGCGACCACGGCGGTGGCCGCCGGGAGGAGGCCGACGACGATCGCCGCGTGGGTCGAGGTCGTCCGGTGGAGGGCGAGGGCCGAGAGCAGGCCGAAGCCGATGCCGCAGCCGCCCGCCACCGCGACCAGGCCGGGCCAGTCGGCGCGGGCCGGGAACCGCGCCCTGGCCGCGAGCAGGCAGGCGCCGGCGATCAGGGCGGCGGCCACCGAGCGGCCCGCCCCGACCACATAGGGGTCGAAGGCGCGCAGGGCGAGCGTCGTCGCCGGGAAGGTCAGCGAGAAGGCGAGTACGCCGAGGGCGGCCCAGGCGAGGCCGGCGAGATCGGTCGGGCGGGAGCGGGGGAGCGGTACGCCGCAGGGTACAGTAGCGATACTGTCTACTTCCATGCCTCAGGGTACCAGTACCGAGATCCTGACCACCGCCCTGCGGGAGCGGGCCGGCGCCATGCGCCCGGGCGACCAGCTCCCGTCGACGCGCGAGATCAGCACCCGCCACCGGGTCAGCCCGGTCACCGTCTCGCGGGCGCTGGCCGGGCTCCGCGCCGAGGGCGTCCTCGTCACCCGGCCGGGGAGCGGCACCTACGTCGCCGAGCGGCCGCTGGCGCCCCCGCCCGACGGGCTCGACACCTCCTGGCAGACGGTGGCCCTCGGCGACCGGACGGTCGACGCGGTCAGCGTCGCCTTCCTCCTCGCCCCGCAGCAGGCGGGCGCGGTCTCGCTGGCCGGCGGCTATCCCCATCCGTCGCTCCTGCCCACGCGGGCTCTCGCGGCCGCGTTGGGACGGGCGGCGCGGCGGCCCGACGCCGGCGAGCGGCCGCCGCTCCAGGGTCTCTCCGGCCTGCGTGCCTGGTTCGCCCGCTCGGCCGGACGCTCGCTCACCGCCGACGACGTCCTGATCACCAGCGGCGCCCAGTCGGCACTGTCGGCCGCCTTCCGGGCGATCGTCCCCGCCGGCGCGCCGGTGCTCGTCGAGTCGCCGACCTACATCGGCGCCCTGGCCGCCGCCCGCGCCGCCCGGCTCTCACCGGTGCCGGTGCCGACCGACGCCCACGGCGTCCGCGTCGAGCTCCTGGCCGACGCCTTCGCCGCCACCGGCGCCCGCGCCTTCTACTGCCAGCCGACCTACCAGAACCCAACCGGTTCGGTGCTCGCCGCCGAGCGCCGCCGAGAGGTGTTGGCCGTGGCCCGCGACGCCGGTGCCTTTTTGATCGAGGACGACTACGCCCGCTGGCTGCCCCACGAGCGCCCGGCGCCGCCGACTCTGATCGCCGACGACGACGACGGCCGCGTCGTCCACATCGCCTCGCTGACCAAGGCGACCTCGCCCAACCTGCGCGTCGGCGCCCTGATCGCCCGCGGGCCGGTGGCCGAGCGGCTGCGGTCGCTGCGCATCGTCGACGACTTCTTCGTCCCGCGGCCGCTCCAGGAGGCGGCGCTCGAGCTCGTCGGGGCTCCCTCCTGGCGCCGCCACCTCGGCGCGCTCTCGGCCGCGCTGGTCGCCCGGCGCCAGGTGCTCCTGGCCGCCCTCGCCGAGCATCTGCCCACCGCCCGCCCGGGTCCGGTCCCCGCCGGCGGCCTGAACCTCTGGGTCGCCCTCCCAGACGGCGTCGACGACGTGCTCCTCGCCCAGGCCTGCCGCGACGCCGGCGTCCTGATCAGCCCCGGGCGCCCCTACCACGCCGCCGAGCCGCCGCGCCCCCACGCCCGCCTCTCGTTCGCCGCCGCCCCCCACGCCGCCGCGCTCGAGGAGGGAGTCCGGCGCCTCGCCGTCGCGCTGGCCGTCGTGACTTGACTTACTACGTGACACGATATATCGTGCTGCGTAATGAAGACGCCGCTCGACGATGACCTGGGCCGGTTCGCCGAGCCGTCGCTGTTGATCCTGACCAGCCTGGCCGAGGGTCCCCGCCACGGCTACGCCCTGATCAAGGACATCGACGGCTTCGCCGGCGTCGCGCTCGGCCCCGGCACCCTCTACGGGGCGCTGGGCCGCCTCGAGAAGCGCGGGCTGATCCGGGCGCTCGAAGCCTCTGAGCGCCGCCGGCCCTACGAGCTGACCGACGCCGGTGCCGCGACCCTGCGCCGGCAGCTGGCGAGCATGCGCGCGGTGGCCGACGTCGGCCTCGGCCGCCTGGCCCCGGCGAGGACGGCATGACCGTCCCCGGCCCCGTCCCCGGCCCCGGCCCCGTCGAGGAGACCCGGCTCGTGCAGGGCCTTCTCCGCCTCTACCCGGCCGGCTGGCGGGAGCGCTACGCCGAGGAGTTCGCCGAGGTCCTCGTCGCCTCCCTGGCCCGCGGCGAGCGAACCTGGCAGATCGCCCTCGACGTCCTCGCCGGCGCCCTCGACGCCCGCCTCCACCCCTCGATCACCGGAGGAACCCCGATGCCCCACCGCGTCCGCAGCTCCGCCCAGGTCGCGTTCTTCGCCTTCGTCGCCTTCTGCCTTGCCGGAGCCGGGTTCCAGAAGATGAGCGAGGACCCGGCGTTCACCGCGGCCGCCCACGTCCACCCGACCGTCGGGTTCGCCTACGGGGTCGTCTTCTTCGGGGCGATCGCCGCCGCGCTGGCCGTGTTCGCCGGGAGCCTCCCCGTCCTCGTGCCGGTGGTCCGCCAGGCCCTCGCCGGGCGGCGCGACCTGCGGCGCCGGCTGCTGATCGGGCCGCTCGCGGTGGCCGCCTGGATCGGCGTGGTGCTCGCCGTGACGCGGCTCGCCGCGACGGGCGGCGTCCACTCGGCGGGGAACGTCGCGCTCTTCCTCGTCTTCGTCGCCGGGTCGGTGATCGTCTGCGCCGGGAGCGCCGCCGCGCTGGTCACCGCCACCCGGCGGGCCGACCTGCCCGCCCGGGTCGAGCGCGTCGAGTGGCTGCCGATGATCGGCCTCAGCCTGGCCATGGCGGCGGTGACCGGGGCCGACCTCGCCTGGGGCCTGCGCCTCGAGTCCCAGGCGCCGGCCCTCTTCCACAGCCACAACGGCATCCTCGCCACCGACCTCCCCCTCTCCTGGCTGACGACGGTAGGCGTGATGGGGCTGGCCACGGCGGTCGCGGTCGCCGCCACCGTGCGGGCGATCCGCCTCGTCCGCGGTGGGGACCCGCCTCAGTCGGCCGGGCTGATCAGCCCCGTCTCGTAGGCGTAGATCACCGCCTGGACCCGGTCGCGGAGGCCGAGCTTGCCGAGCAGGTGCGAGACGTGGGTCTTGACGGTGGCCTCGGAGACCACGAGCGCCGCGGCGATCTCGGCGTTCGAGAGGCCCGCCGCGATCAGGCGCAGGACCTCGCGCTCGCGCTCGGTCAGGGCGGCGAGGCCGGCCGGGACGCGCGAGACGGCGGCCGGGAGGCGGCGGCCGACCTGATCGAGCAGCTGGCGGGTGACGGTGGCCGAGAGGACGGCGTCGCCGGCGGCGACCGCCCGCACGGCGGCGACCACTTCGGCGGTCGGGGCGTCCTTGAGCAGGAAGCCGCTCGCCCCGGCCCGCAGCGCGTCGATGATGTACTCGTCGAGGCCGAAGGTGGTGAGGATCAGGACGCGCTGGCGCGAGAGCCGCCGCGTCGCCTCGATGCCGTCCATCACCGGCATGCGGATGTCCATCAGGACGACGTCGGGGGCGTGCTCGGCGGCCGCGCGGACCGCCTCCTCGCCGTTGGCCGCCTCGGCGACGACGACGATGTCGCCGGTCGCCTCGAGCACCGCCCGGAAACCGGCCCGCATCATCGGCTGGTCGTCGGCGATTACGACGCGCAGGCGGGTCACGCGTCGTCGTCGCCGTAGGGGAGGACGGCGAGGATTTCGAAGCCATGGTCGATCCGCGGCCGCGCCGTCAGCGTGCCGCCGAAGAGGGCGGCCCGCTCGCGCATGCCGATCACCCCGTGGCCGTCGCCGGGCCCGTCCCCGGCCTCGAGCGGGGAGGGCAGGCTGCCGCCGCCGCTGTCGGTGATCCGCAGCTCGAGACCGTCGTCGCGGAAGCCGACGGTCACCGTGGTCCGGGCGCGGCCGGCGTGCTTGATCACGTTGGTCAGGGCCTCCTGGACGATCCGGAAGGCCGAGAGGTCGACGGTCTGGGCCAGGGGCCGGGGGTTGCCCTCGACGGTCAACTCGACCTCCATCCCGCTCGCGCGCGACTGCTCGATCAGCTTGTCGAGGTTCGCCAGGCTCGGCTGAGGCGCCCGGTCGGCGATCTCCCGATCGTCGCGCAGCAGCCGCAGCGTCCGGTGCATCTCGGTCATCGCCTGGCGGCCGAGGTCGGCGATCGTGTCGGTGGCGGCCTGGACCCGCTCGTCGTCGACCGTGACGCCGAGCGCCTGCGCCTGGACGACCATCAGGCTGACGTTGTGGGCGACGACGTCATGGAGGTCCTGGGCGATCCGCACTCGCTCCTCGGCGACCGCCCGGTCGGCCAGGAGCTCGCGCTCGCGGTCGGCGCGGTCGGCCCGGTCGCGCAGGGCATCGATGAACGCCCGGCGGGCGCCGACGTAGAGGCCGACGGCGACGGCCGCCGCGCACTCGACGGCCCCGGGAATCGCGGCGGTCACGTGCTCCGGGTGGGCGGAGACGAGCTCGGCGGCGGCGGTGGCCGCGACGGCGGCGGCGAGCGGAGCCGGGGCCGGCCACGGCCGCCGGCTGGCGATCGTGTAGAGGATCACCAGGGCCGGGACGAGGCCGGGGCTGGCGTCCGGGTTGATCGCCCCGGCCGCCGTCGCCACGGCGAGCGCCGCCACGGGTCAGCGGTGGCGACCGAAGATCGCGAGGAGGGCGACGAGGGCGATCAGCGCCTGACTGGCGCCCGCGTGCCCGGCGAGCGCCGTACCGAGCACCGGGACGGCGAGGACCAGGACGACGATCAGGTTCAGCGCCCCGGGGGCGGGGTGTCGGAACCGCCGAATCAGGGGCCGGGACATGATCGGCTCAGTATCCCGGGATGCCGACGGGAGCCGGAGCCGGAGCCGGCCGCGTGGCCGGCTCCGGTCGTTCTCCTCAGGCTCATCGACCCGGCGGCGCTAGATCTCGTGGTGCTCGGTGCGCCACGCTCCGGCGGCGAAGGCGGCGCCGGCCCAGGCGAGGAGCACGGCGACCGCGGTGCCGAGCGCCATCGGGATGCTGGGATGCGGTGCGCCGGCGATGCGGTCGAGCGCGTTGCCGGGGATCGCCTGGCGGATGTCGCCGAGGAAGCCGACGCTCGAGATCAACGGCGTGATCGCCAGCTCAAAGGCGAGCAGCATGGCGATCACCGGGCCGCGCGAACCGACCACGGCCGCCAGCCCGACGGCGACCGTGCAGCCGAGCGCCGCCGCGGCGACGAGGGCCAGCGTCCCGCTGGTGAAGTCCCCGGCGCTCGGGGTGGGCAGCGTTCCCGCGAGCACGACCGACCCGATCGCGGCCACGGCGGCCACGAGCAGGGTGATCGGCAGGACGATCATCAGGGCGCCGCTGACGCGCGACCCGAACAGGGCGAGCCGACTGCGGCCGGTGGCGGCCAGGTCGCGGAGGACGCCGGTCTCGATGTCCTGGGAGCCGGCGGTCGACCCGACGATGGCGGCGACGATGAACACCATCACGCCGAGGAAGGCGATCGCGTTCTGGTAGTTGTGGAGTCCCCCGGCGAACCCGTTCTTGACCGGATCGCCGGCGTGCTGGATGGCGGTGACCGTAAAGACGAGCAGCGCGATTCCGGTGGTCAGGAGGACCGAGATGGCGAGCATCCCGTAGCGGCGGCCGAGCTTGAGGGCGTCGGCGCGGATCAGTCTCAGGTCGAACATCAGGTCCGGTCCTCCAGGGGCGTCGTCATGGTCAGGAAGCGCTCTTCGAGCGAGTGGGTCACGGGACGACCCGCCCGACGGCGATGCCCTCGTGCAGGAGCCGGCGCAGGAGCTCGGTGACGATCTGCCGGTCGACGGGCGCCTCGGGGGTCAGCGTCACCCGCAGCAGGTCGTGGTAGTCGGTGGCGCTGCCAACGCCGCCCACGGCGGCCAGGAGGCCGGCGGCTCGACTGTGGCTGTCGCAGTCGATGTCGATCGCCCGCGCACCGTTGCCGCCGCCGCGGAGCTCGGCGATCGTGCCCTGGGCGACGATCCGTCCGCCGTCGACGATGGCGGCGGCGTCGCACGTCTTCTCGACCTCGTCGAGCAGGTGCGACGAGAGCATCACGGTGCGGCCCTCGTCGACCAGCTCGCGGATCAGGCCGCGGAGCTCGATTATCCCGGCCGGGTCGAGGCCGTTCATCGGCTCGTCGAGGATCAGCAGCTCGGGGTCGGCCAGCAGGCAACGGGCGATCCCCAGGCGCTGGCGCATGCCGAGCGAGTAGGTCTTCACCTTGTCGTCGGCGCGGGCGGTCAGGCCGACCCGGTCGAGCGACGCCGGGATCGCGGCGGCCGCGCCGCGGTCGCGGGCCGCGGCGTGGATCTTGAGGTTCTCGCGGCCGGTCAGGTGGCCGTGGAAGCGCGGCTCCTCGATGATCGCCCCGACCCGGGCGAGGGCCTCGGCGGAGCCGGCGGGCAGGTCGCGCCCGAGCAGACGCATCGACCCCGAGGTCGGCTCGGAGAGGCCGAGGAGCAGCCGGATGAGCGTGGTCTTGCCGGCGCCGTTCGGGCCGAGGAAGCCGAACGCGGTGCCCCGCGGGACCTCCAGGTCGATGCTCTCGAGCGCGGCCCGGGTGCCGAACCGCTTGCCGAGACCCTGCGTATGGATCGCGAGTGAGTCCTCGCGGATGTCGGTGGTTGAGTTCATGCCGTCAACCTACGAGCGGCCGTGCCGCCGCGCATCGGGCCCCGGACGGAGCTTTGGCTCGGCGGGAGGGGGAACTGCGAGCGGGGCCTCATCCGATGTGATGAGGGCGCTATAACCGGGCGGTGCCGCTGTCCCCGGGCGACCAGGTCGCCGGCTACAAGATCGAGTCGGTCGTCGCCCGAGGCGGGATGGGCGTCGTCTATCGCGCCCGCCACGCCGAGCTCGGCCGCTCCGTCGCCCTCAAGGTGATCGCCGCCGACCGCGCCGGGGACGAGACGTTCCGCAAGCGCTTCGTCCGCGAGGCGCGACTCGCCGCCTCGCTCGACCACCCGAACGTGATCCCGGTCTTCGAGGCCGGCGACGACGACGGCCTGCTCTTCATCGCCATGCGCCTCGTCGAGGGGTCAGACCTCGAGCGGCTGATCGCCGCCGACGGACCGCTCGCCCCGGCGCTCGCCGTCCGCCTGATCGAGCAGGCGGCCGCCGGGCTCGACGCGGCCCACGCCCGCGGCCTCGTCCACCGGGACATCAAGCCGGCCAACATCCTCCTCGCCGGGCCGCCGGCCGACCCCCACGTCTACGTGACCGACTTCGGCGTCGCCACGTCGCTGGCTCCGAACCGTCCGCTCACGCTCGCCTCGGAGTGGGTCGGGACAGCCGGCTACGCCGCGCCCGAGCAGACCCAGGGCGGCGCGGTCGACGCCCGCGCCGACGTCTACGCCCTCGGCTGCGTGCTCTTCGCCGCGCTCCACGGCCGCCCCCCCTTCACCCACGGTCCGGGCGGCGGCGGTCCGCTCGATCAGGTGGTGGCCAGGGCGCTGTCCCGCCGCCCGGACGACCGCTACGACTCGGCCGGCGACCTCGCCGCCGCCGCCCGGGCGGCGCTGCCGGAGGCGGAGGTCGCC
>JBPCNA010000177.1:0-13667 GCA_051001735.1 Solirubrobacteraceae bacterium | reverse complement strand
CGAGCACAACGATCACCCCGAGAACGAGCAAGAGCAGGCGCCGCTGGCGGCGTGGGGGCTTGACCACGCGGGCGGCTCGCCGGGAGGCTGGGGCGGGCGTGCTCATCGGACGCCGCCGGCGGCGATGAGCGGGATGGGAGCGGGCGGGGTCGGTCGCATCGGAGGGACGCGGGGCCGCGCCGGGGTCGGCGCCGAGGATACCGAGATCGGCCGTCGCCGAAGCCCGGGCGAACGCCGGCTCGCAGGGGTGCAGGGGCGCGAGCCGATCGGCACAATGGTCTGATGGCCGATCGACTGATCTATGTGTCCCGTCTGGTCCGGCTGCCGCTGGTGGGCGCCGACGGGGCGGAGATCGGCCAAGTGGTCGACGTCGTCCTCGCCGGCGGGGGCGGCGGAGCGCCGCCGCGGGTCAACGGCTTCGTGGTCAGCGTCCAGCGGCGCCGGGTCTTCGTCGGCGCCGGGCGGGTCGGCGAGATCGAGCCGGAGGGGGTGCGCCTGCGGCGGGGGGCGATCAACCTGCGGCAGTTCGAGCTGCGGGGGGGCGAGCAGCTGGTGGTCGGCGAGCTGTTCGGACGGCGCCTGCGCGGGCGGCGGATCGTCGACGCGGCGATCAACCCGGCGCCGGAGCCGAACTCGTGGGAGCTGGCGACGCTTGCCCTCGCCCCGCCGGGAATCGCCGGCCGGCGGCGGGCGCCCGAGATCATCGACTGGACCGAGGCCGCGGAGGTCCTGCGCGACGAGCGCGCCGGGGCGCGGGAGGCGGCGACGATCGGCCAGCTCCACCCGGTCGAGATGGCCGAGGCGATCCGCAAGCTCCCCCTCTCGCGCCGGCGTATCCTCGCCGAGGCGCTCGAGGACGAGCGGCTGGCTGACCTGCTGGAGGAGCTCTCCGAGGAGGAGCAGGTCCGGATCGTCGAGGGGATGGACCTCGAGCGGACGGCGCGCGTCCTCGACGAGATGGAGGCCGACGACGCGGCCGACCTGCTCGGGGAGTTCTCGGCCGAGCGCCGGGGCCAGCTGCTGGCGGCGATGGACCCGGACGAGGCCGCCCCGGTGCTGCGCCTGCTCCACTTCGGGCCGGACACGGCGGGCGGGCTGATGACGCCGGAGCCGATCGTGCTCGAGCCGACGGCGACCGTGGCCCAGGCGCTGGCCCGGATCCGCGACCCGGACCTGCGCCCGCCGCTGGCCGCGCAGGTCTTCGTCTGCCTGGCGCCGACCGAGACGCCGACCGGCCGCTTCCTCGGCGTGGCCCATTTCCAGCGGCTGTTGCGCGAGGCGCCGTCGAAGGCGCTGGGCCGGTGCATCGACCACGAGCCAGAGCCGGTCCGCCCGAACACCAGCGACCAACTGGTGGCCCACCGGCTGGCCGCCTACGACGTCGTCGCCCTGCCCGTGGTCGACGAGGCCGGACGGCTGCTCGGGGCGGTGACGATCGACGACGTGCTCGACCGGGTCCTCCCGGCCGGCTGGCGGGTAACGCCGGCAGGGAGCTGACCAGATGTCCCGGCGCGACGACCTGAGCAAGCCGCGCGGCGCCGGGGGCGGCGGCCCCTCCCACGACCCCGACCGCTTCGGCCGCCTGGCCGAGGCGATGGCGCGCTACCTGGGGACCGGGCGCTACCTGGCGATCCAGACCGGCCTCGTGGTCATCTGGATCACGCTCAACATCGTGGGGGCCGAGCTGCGCTGGGACAAGTACCCGTTCATTCTCCTCAACCTGGCCTTCTCGACCCAGGCCGCCTACGCCGCGCCGCTGATCCTGCTCGCCCAGAACCGCCAGACCGAGCGCGACCGGGTCGAGATCGAGCGCGACCGCGAGACCAATGCGCGCCAGCTCGCCGAGGCCGAGTTCCTCGCCCGCGAGATCGCGGCGCTGCGGATCTCGATCGAGCGCAAGGCCGACCGCGAGGACCTCGCGGACGCGGTCCGGGACATCACCCAAGCGGTCGAGCGCCTGCACGACCCGGCGGAGCCCGCGACCTACGAAGACCACGACGAGCCCGCGGCCTGAAGCGGACATTTCCTTGGAGCGGTTGTCCTTTTCACCGGGCGCCGTTCGTCGTAGGGATGAAGCCGGCCGGCGGCCGGGATCCCAATCGAAAGGCCAACCATGCGCTACATGTTTCTGCTGTTCAACGACGAGGACCGCTTTGAGGGGCCGGAGGATCCGCGCATGGCCGAGGAGGGCGCGGCCTACGGTGCGTTCACCGGAGCGGTCAACGAGGCGGGTGCCTTCCGCTCCGGCGACGCGCTCCAGGGATCGGCGACGGCGACCGTCGTGCGGGCCGGGGAGAACGGCACGCCGCTGAGCACCGACGGCCCGTTCGCCGAGACCAAGGAGCAGCTCGTCGGCTTCTACATCCTTGAGTGCCGCGACCTCGACGAGGCGATCGAATGGGCGGCGAAGATCCCGGCGGCCGGCCACGGAGCGGTCGAGGTCCGTCCGATCCGCGAGCTCGGATGAGCCGGCGCCCGGGGCCCGCCGCGGGCGACCCGCCGGCCTGAGGAGCGCTTGAGCACCGGGAACGCGAGCGCGCGCGCCGTCGAGGCGGCCTTCCGCGACCAGTACGGCCGCGTGGTGGCCGCGCTCGCGTCCTGGTGCCGCGACCTCGACGTGGCCGAGGAGGCCGTCCAGGACGCGTTCGCTGTGGCCGTCGAGGCCTGGTCACGGCGCGGCGTCCCCGAGAACCCGGCGGCGTGGATCGTCACCACGGCCAAGCGCCGGGTGATCGACCGCGTGCGCCGGGAGCGGACGCTCGAGCGCAAGCGGCGTGATCTGGTGACGATGAGCTCCGAGGCTGAGACGGCGGCCGGCGGCGAGGTGCCCGACGAACGCCTCGGGCTGATCTTCGCCTGCGCCCATCCGGCGCTGGCACGGGAGGCGCAGCTGGCGCTGACCCTGCGGATGCTCGGCGGGCTGAGCGTGCCCGAGATCGCCCGGGCGTTCCTCATGCCGGAGGCGACGATCGCCAAGCGGATCACCCGGGCCAAGGCGAAGATCCGCGACGCGGCGATTCCCTTCGAGGTCCCGTCGGCGGCGCGGCTGCCCGACCGGCTGGAGGCGGTGCTCCTGGTGATCTACCTCATCTTCAACGAGGGCTACTCGGCGAGCGCGGGCGAGGATCTCCTCCGCGCCGAGCTGACCGTAGAGGCGATCCGCCTGGGCAACATCCTCTGCGGCCTGATGCCCGACGAGCCGGAGGTGCTCGGGGTGACGGCGCTGATGCTGCTCCAGGACTCGCGGCGCGACACGAGGTTGACCGATGCGGGCCGCCTGGTGCTGCTTCCCGACCAGGACCGCGACCGCTGGGACGGGCCGGAGATCGAGCGCGGGTGCTGCCTACTCGAGCGGGCGCTCCGCCACCGCCGGCCGGGCGCCTACCAGCTCCAGGCGGCGATCGCCGCCCTCCACGCCCGGGCGTCGACCGCCGCCGAGACCGACTGGCCGCAGATCGCCGCCCTCTACGGAGAGCTCGGCCGCCTCCACCCGACGCCGGTGGTCGCCCTCAACCGGGCGGTGGCCGTCGCCATGGCGGACGGGCCCCATGCCGGCCTGAGCGCGATCGACGCGGCCGGGCTCGCCGGCCCACTCGACGCCTACCAGCCCTTCCACGCGGCCCGCGGCGA
This sequence comes from Solirubrobacteraceae bacterium, assembly GCA_051001735.1. Lineage (GTDB taxonomy): Bacteria > Actinomycetota > Thermoleophilia > Solirubrobacterales > Solirubrobacteraceae > Palsa-513. Next base: position 10,037 of record JBPCNA010000177.1, on the reverse strand, counting down.
GCTCCTGCGCCAGGTCGGGCGCCGGGAGGAGGCCGCGGCGGCCTACGAGCGCGCCCGCCGACTGGCCGCCACCGCCGCCGAGCGTGCCTTCCTCGACGAGCGGCTGGCCGGCTTGGACTGAAGGCCGGTACCCGCGCCGCGCTACGGCAGGATCAGGTGGCTGTCGCCGAACTCGTGCCAGAGGTAGCCGTGATCGAGCGCGGCGTCGTAGCAGCGGGCGAGGAGCTCGCGGCCGGCGACCGCCTCGAGCATCTGCAGGTGGGAGGCCTCCGGCTCGTGCCAGCCGCTGATCAGGCCGTCGATCGCCCGCGGCGGGCGCTCGGGTGTGACCACCAGATCGGTCCAACCCGCGCCGGCGCGGATGCTGCCCTCAGGCGAGGCCACCGTCTCCAGGGCGCGGACCACCGTCGTACCGACCGCGACGATCCGCCCGCCGCTCGCTCGGGCGGCGTTGACCTGGGCCGCGGTCGAAGCCGGCACCCGGTACTGCTCGGGGTAGGGCGGCTCGTGGGCCTCGGCGGATGACACGCCGGTGTGGAGGACGATCTCGGCGCTCGCGACGCCGCGGGCCCGCAGCCGGGCGAGGAGCGCCGGCGTGAACGGTCGACCGGCGCTCGGCATCTCGGCGCTCCCGGGCGTCGTGGCGAAGATCGTCTGGTAGTCGCCGAGCGGCCAGGTCCCCTCGACGTAGCCGTAGCGAATCGGCCGGCCGTGGCGGCCGAGATGGTCGACCACCGGGTGGGCTGTCTCTACGCGCGCGAGCAAGAGCCGTCCGCCGCGGGCGTAGGGGGCGACGATCTCGACCATCCCGCCCCCGGCCAGCGCGAGCGTATCCCCCGTCCGCGGGCGCTCGGCGCCCCGGGCGGGCCGGGCGCCGTCGGGGCTCCGCGCCTCGAGCACCCACCACTGGTCGCCGTCCTCCAGCGGCGCCCGGGTGGCGAAGTGGAGAAGCAGCGGCGCCCCGTCCGGCCCGTCCGCGGCGATCGCCGCCGGGAGCGTGGCCGACGCGTTGACCACGAGCAGGTCTCCCGGCTCGAGCAGCGCCGGGAGGTCGCGGAAGCGTGCGTGGGCGATCCGTCCGCCGCGCACGTGCGCCGCCATCAGGCGCACCCCGTCGCGCCTGACCCCGCGCGCCTCGGGCGGCTCGCCCGCCTCGAGTTGCGCCGGCAGGCTGAAGGCGGAGATGGCGGCGGGCATGTGAATCAGACTAGGCGGGCGGCCGCCGGCCGGCCATCGGTAATTGGACCTAGGACCTGGACTCAGATGAGCCCGGCGCGGACGGCGTACATCGCCGCCTGGGTGCGGTCGCTGACCCCGAGCTTGGCCAGGACGTGGCCGACGTGGGTCTTGACCGTCTTCTCGGCGACGCCGAGCTCGAAGGCGATCGCCTTGTTGGAGCGTCCGGCAGCGATCAGCCCGAGAACCTCGCGCTCGCGCGCGGTCAGCTGATGGGCCGGATCCCGGCCCGGGTCGCCGCCCGGCGTCCGGGCGATCGCCTCGACCAGGCGGGCAGCCACCGCCGGGTCGAGCAGCGCTTCGCCGGCGTGGGCGGTCCGCACCGCCCGGGCGAGCTCCTGCGGCTGGACGTTCTTCAGCAGGTAGCCGGCCGCCCCCGCCTGGATCGCCGCGAGCAGCCGGCTGTCGTCGACGTTGCTGGTGAGGACGACGACCCGGGTCCTCGGCACCCGGCGGCGGAGCTCGCGCATCGCCCCGACGCCGTCGAGTCGGGGCATCGTCAGGTCCATCAGGATCACGTCGGGGCGGAGGCGCTCGGCCTCGATCAGCGCCTCCTCGCCGTCGGCCGCCTCGCCGACCACCTCGATCCCTTCCTGGAGCTCGAGGAACGTCCGCAGGCCCTCGCGGACGACCGCGTGGTCGTCGACCACGAGGACGGCGATTGCCTCAGCGGGCATGGAGCACCAGGAGCACCGCGGTCCCGGCCCCCGGCGCCGAGCGGATCTCGAGGCGGCCTCCGGCACGGCGCGCGCGCTCCTCCATCGAGGTCAGGCCAAGGTGGCGCGAGCGGAGCTCCGGATCGCCGGGGTCGAAGCCTACGCCGTCGTCTGAGACCTCGAGCTCGAGGGCCCGCCCGGTTCCGGCGAGCCGCACGGCGATCCGCCGGGCCGCCGCGTGGCGCAGAGCGTTCTGCAGGGCCTCCTGGCCGATCCGGAGGATCTCGAGGTCGCTGCGCCCGTCGCCGGCGCTCGCCGCCTCCTCGATCCGCAGGTCGACCTCGACGGCGTGGAGCCGCGCGACCGACTCCGCGTGCTTGCGCAGGGCCTCGCACAGGCCGTCGCGGTCGAGATCGGGCGGCCGGAGCTCGAGGATCAGCGAGCGGAGCTCGTCCTGCGCTTCGCGGCCGAGCTCGCGGACGCGCTCGATCTGACCGCGGGCCTCGGCGTGGCCGCCACGGTCGAGCAGGGTCAGCGCCGAGTCGGCGGCCAGGATGAGGCCGAACAGCTTCTGGCTGACCACATCATGCAGGTCGAGGGCCAGGCGGTTGCGTTCGGCGACGATCGTCAGCTCGCGGCTGCGTTCGTAGAGCCGGGCGTTGGTGATGGCGATCGCCGCGTGGGCGGCGAGCAGCTCGATCAGCTCCTGGTCGGCCGGCGCGAACGTCGCCGCGCCCTCCTTGTCGGTGAGGTAGAAGGCGCCGATCACGCCCTCGGGGGAGACGATCGGCACGCCGAGGAACGAGCGCATGTCCGGATGGCGCGCCGGCCACCAGCCATGGAAGCGCGGGTGCCCGTGGATGTCGTCGGTACGGAACGGCGCCTCGGTCTCGAGGATGGCGCCGAGCAGGCCGTGGGTCCGCGGCAGCGGACCCATCGCCGCCACCAGCTCGTCGCTCATCCCCGATACGAGGAAGCGGCCGAAGCCGCCCTCGCCGTCGGGAATCCCCAGGGCGGCGTAGCGGGCACCGGCCAGCTCGCGCGCGCCGTCGACCAGGCGCTGGAGCACCTCCTCGACCGACAGCTCCGCCGCGACCGCGAGCACCGCGTCGCTGACCGCCCGGAGCGCCGGGGTCAACCCCTCCGCCATCGCCGGCTCCCCGCCGGTGCCTGGTGCACTAGTCCGTCCACCAGTCCTTGGCCATCACGCCGTCGCCGCCCTCGGGGCGGTCGGACCCGACGGCGATCACCTCGAGCCCGGCGGGGCCGCCCTCGAAGGCGCGGATCACCGGCGGCGCGACGCGGATCACATCCTACCGGCGGACGTCGACGAGCTCGTCGTCGAGCTTGACCCGCCCGGAGCCGGCGATCGCCACGTAGACCTCCTCCTGCTCGCGGTGGCTGTGGCCGAGCGGCGAGCGGACCCCCGGGCCGTAGCGGAAGTAGCTCACCCCGAGATGGTCGGAGTCGAGGTGCTTGCGGGCGAAGCGCGCCTCGACGCCCGATTCACGGCCCGCCAGCGCGTCGTCGAGCTCCATCAGGTTCTTGATCGTGTAACCGGACATCGGCATGCCTCCAGGTCGTATTGCCTCAGGCGCGGACGGTACTCGTCCGGCGTTCGGCCTTCTCACGTGCTTCACACACGGCGAGCGGCGGCTCCGCTCCGCTCGCGGTATGGCCGAACGCGATTCTCACCCGCCCGGGACCTTCAGCTGGGCCGATCTCTCGACCACCGACCCGGAGGCCGCGAAGGCGTTCTACGGCGGGCTCTTCGGCTGGGTCGCCGAGGACATGCCGGTCGGCGATGGGGCCGTCTACTCGATGATGCGCAAGGACGGTCGCGACGCCGCGGCGATCGCCCCCCAGCCGTCGCAGCAGCGCGAGGCCGGGGTGCCGCCGATGCGGAACTCGTACGTCACCGTCGAGAGCGCCGACGCGACCGCCGAGCGGGCGACCGAGCTCGGTGGCGCCGTCCACGCTCCCCCGTTCGACGTCATGGAGGCTGGGCGCATGGCCGTCCTCCAGGACCCGCAGGGCGCGTTCTTCGTGGCCTGGGACCCGCGCAGCAACATCGGCGGGGTGTGGTCAACGCACCGGGTGCGCTGTCCTGGAACGAGCTCTCCACCCCCGACATCGACGCCGCCGCGGAGTTCTACGGTGGCCTCTTCGGCTGGACGACCCCGCCGATGGAGGGAAGCCCCGAGCCCTACCTGGTGATCATGAACGGCGAGCGCAGCAACGGCGGGATCCGCCCGCCGGCCGCGCCCGGCGGGCCGCCGCACTGGCTCGTCTACTTCGGCATCGAGGACATCGACGCCGGGCTCGCGCAGGTCGAGCAGCTCGGCGGGCCAAGGACGCCGGGCCGATCGACATCGGCATCGCCAAGATCGCCATCGTGGCCGACCCACAGGGCGCGACCTTCGCGCTCTACTCCGGCCGCGTCGACGACTGACGCAGCGCGCGAATCAGCTCGCCGCCGCCGGCAGCTCCCACCAGACCGTGGTGCCGGCCACGCCCCCCGGCAGGCGAGCTGGTCGACGAGCAAGAGGCCGTAGCCGCCCCGCGCCCCGGCCGACCACGGCGCTGGCGGCGAACTGAAGCCGCGGCCGGAGTCGGTCACGGCGAGCCGTACCGTCTGGTCGCTCACCCGCGCCTGCAGGCGGATCGGCCGGGCGCTCTACGTCGTCCTACCCCTCGCCCCGCGCGGAAACCTTACGACGCCTTGACGAATAGTTTTCGAGTGTTACTACTTTGGATGTCGTCTATGAGAAACGAAGCGGGGTCCCATGTCGGTCGAGGATGCGATGAGCCGCCACGTGGTTCTCCTCCGGCCCGAGCACACCCTGCGCGAGGCCGCCCGTCGGCTGCGGCTCGCCGGCGCCGAAGCCGCCGTGGTCGTCGACGCGGCCGGGGAGGCGCCTGATCACCGAGTGGGACGGCGAGGCCGAGCCAACCGACTGAGGACGGACGCGGCCGTGTACGTTGCTCGGGCGCTGACCGGCGCTGTCGAGCCATGGCCAGCCGATCGACGACACCAGGACGCCTCCTCGCCATCAGCGACCTGCACGTCCACCACGCCGAGAACCGGCGGCTGGTCGAGGCGCTGCGGCCGGCCTCCGACCGATCCTGGCTGATCGTGGCCGGCGACGTCGGCGCCGAGGTGGCCGACGTCGAATGGGCGCTCGGTCGTCTGCGCGAGCGCTTCGCGCTCGTCGTCTGGACGCCGGGCAACCACGAGCTGTGGACACCGCCGCGCGACCCCGTCGATCTGCGCGGCGAGCACCGCTACCGCCACCTGGTGACGCTCTGCCGGCGCCTCGGCGTGCTCACGCCGGAGGACCCCTATCCGGTCTGGGACGGCGAGGGCGGACCGGCCACGGTGGCGCCGCTGTTCGTGCTCTACGACTACACCTTCCGCCCGGACGGAGCGCGGTCGCAGGAGGATGCGCTCCGGCAGGCCTACGCGGCGGGGGTCGTCTGCAGCGACGAGCGGATGCTGCATCCGGATCCCCACGCCTCGCGGGAGGAGTGGTGCCGCGCGCGGGTCGCCGAGACCGAGCGACGCCTCGACGCGCTCGACCCGAGCCTGCCGTCGATCCTCGTCAACCACTTCCCGCTCGTCCGCGCGCCGACCCGCATTCTCCGCCATCCCGAGTTCGCCCAATGGTGCGGGACCGAGGCGACGGCCGACTGGCACCGGCGCTATCGGGCCGCGGCCGTCGTCTACGGCCACCTGCACATCCCGCGGACCACCTGGTCGGACGGCGTGCCCTTCCGCGAGGTCTCGGTCGGCTACCCGCGCGAGTGGCGCGGCCGGCCGGTCGAGGCGACCCGGCCGCGGCAGATCCTCCCCGCCGACGCCTGAGGGCGCTGCGTACCCTAGAGAGGCGACCGATCCACTTCCGAACCCGGAGTCCTACATGAGCGACCTCGCCCGCCGACCGAACCGCCTCCCGCGCCGCGTGCGCCAACAGCGGGCCTACGCCCTGATCCTCGCCACCGGCGGCCTCGGCGTGATCGCCGTGGTGGGCATCCTGCTCGCCGTGGTCGGGGTCATCGGGTTCGGCACGCCGCTCCTGGCGGCGGTGGCCGCGGTGGCCTGCGGCGTCGTCCTGCGGCGGATGCTCGCCCCTTGACGCGGCGGCCCGGGGCGGCGGTCGGGGTCAGTCAAACACCTGCCCGTGAACATACCGCTCGTCGGCGCCGGCCGCCTCGGTCAGGGTGGCTACGTTCTCCCGGGTGAAGAACCCCTGGTAGTGGTGGCAACGCTCGATGTACTCAGTGATCAGCAGCGAGTACCGCGAGCTCTTCGAGAAGATCTGCTTGAGGTTCGGCTCGTCCTTGCACTCGCCGACCACGTGGGCGAGGAACGGCGTGCCCATCTCCGATAGCTGGCGGACGACGTAGTCGACGTTCTTCTCCTCGACCACGTGACCGTCCTCGACGGCGTAGGCGATGTGGTGCATCCGACGGCCGAAGTTGCGGACGAACTCCTCGGTCGGCATCGGCAGGTTCTCGAACGAGTTGGCGAAGGCCGGCGTGTTGTTGGCGGTGAACACCTTGGCCGGCGAGCGCTTGTCGTCGATCACGTGGGGGTTGCGGGTGACGTTGGTCGAGGAGTTCATCTCCTGGATGTTGTAGGCGCCCCAGTAGTAGTAGGGGACCATGGTCAGATACTCGAGGATCGCCCCCTCCCGGTCACCGGCCAGGATCCGCGTCGCCATGTGGTCGATCCCGAGCACGAGCTCGCTGATCCCGTGCTCCGCCTGGAGGGCAGCCGCCCGGTCGAGCTTCTCCTTCTCGGCCGCGGTCAGCGAGAGCGCCTGGCCGAGGGCGAGGGCCTCGAGGTCGTCGATTTCGACGTCGACGTAGCCGACCCGGTTGTAGGTGTAGTCGGAGAGGAAGGTGAAGGTCAGGTGCTCACCGACGTAGAACGGGCTGACCGTGTCGCCTTCGTAGACGAAGCGGATGTTCTGCGGCTCGAGCGTCCGCCGGACCTGCTCGACTGACGACGTCACGTAGATCTCGCCGATGTAGCGCGCGTTCGGCTTGCGCTTGGCCAGGGGGTAGAGGAGGTTCCAGCGGGTGACCCAGTCCTCGAACGCGGGGTTCAGCGGCTCGAGCACGAGCAGGCGGGGGAACTCCGGCCGCGAGCGGAGGATGAACACCTTGTGGGTCTCGGTCAGGCGGGCGTCGATCAGTCGGTAGGGGCCCATCGCCGTGAGCTCGGCCATGTAGTCGACGGCGTCGCCGGTCTCGACCTGGATCGCGACCGCGCGCATCTGGCCGACGAGACCGTCGAGGCCGCAGGCCGCGCGCCGGTCGTAGATCTTCTCGAGGTACTCCCAGAAGAAGTCGGAGTTCTCCTTGTCGCCCAGCGGCTTGTAGGTCTTCAGGTCCATCGGTTGGCATTCCTCCGGTTCAGGATCTGCGACGGCGCCCGCCCGGGTCCGTCGGCCGGCTGACGCTCGTAGCGGGATCCTCGCATGCCTTCCCGACCCTCGCCCGCAGCCAACCCGACCCGAGCTCTGCGGCCCGGACGGACCGCTACAGTCCGGGCGATCGTGGGCGCCCGAGGACTCCGCCGACGCTCTCCTTCGGTCCCCGGATGGGTGCTGGCCCTCGGCATCTACCTGGCGTTGGCGCTGGCGCTGATCGCCCGCCACGCCGTCACCGATCCGGCGCACGTCTGCGTCTGCCTAGGTCCGGCCGGCGACCCGCCTTTCTTCATGTGGGCGCTCAAGTGGTGGCCCTACGCGATCAGCCACGGGATCAACCCTTTCTACTCCCACGCCGTCTGGTACCCGGCCGGCGCCAACATCGCCACGGCGACGGCGGTTCCCGGGGCGGCCGTCGTGCTGTGGCCGGTGACCAGCGTGTTCGGCCCGATCGTCGCCTACGACGTCGCAGCGGTGCTCAGCCCGACGCTGTCGGCGCTCGCCGCCTACGGCCTCTGCCGCCACCTGACCCGCCGCTTCTGGCCGTCGCTGGTCGGGGGCTTCGTCTACGGCTTCAGCAGCTACGAGCTCGGCCAGCTGATGGGCCACCTCCACATCACGCTCGTCTTCCTCGTGCCGCTGATTCCCCTGCTCGTCCTGCGCCGACTCGACGGGCGGACGTCGCGGGCGCGGCTCATCCTCGGGCTGGCGGCCGTCCTCGCCGGCGAGCTCCTCCTGTCGACCGAGCTCGCCTTCGACTCCGCCCTGCTAGGCGGGTTCGGTCTGGTCGTGGCCTGGCTGTTGTCGCCGCCGTCGGCCCGGCGGCGGCTCCTGACGACGGCGGGCGAGATCGTCGCGGCGGGGGCTCTGGCCGTCGCCGTCGTCTCGCCCTACCTCTACTGGGCGCTCGTCAAGGGCAGCGTCAGCCACTACGGGCAGGTCGCCGGGGCGCACTTCGCCGAGCGCTACCGGCTCAACCCGCTGAACCTCGTGGTGCCGACGCCGATCACCTGGCTCGGCGGCACCGACCTCTCGGGTCTGCGGCACTTCGAAGGCGGCAACATCGTCGAGGCCGGCGGCTATCTCGGCGTGCCGATGCTCGTCCTCTTCGCCGTGTTCGTGGTGACGACGTGGCGGCGGGCGGGAACGCGCTTCCTGCTCGCGATGGCGGTGATCGCCGCCGTCCTTGCCATGGGGCCGCACCTGAGCTACGGATCGAACGACCTGATCCCGCTGCCGTGGCGGCTGGTCGAGAACGCCCCGGTGTTCAAGGCCGTCCTCCCCACCCGCTTCGTCCTCTTCCTCGCTCTGATCGTCGGCGTCGGCGTCGCGCTCGAGCTCGCCCGGGAGGGACGGCGGCGGCCGTGGTTCGGCTGGGCGGTCGCCGTCGCCGGCATCGTCGCCGTGCTGCCCGACCCGACGGCCGGCTTCTGGCACAGCCGCCCGGAGCCGGTTCCCGCCGTCGTCGTCGACGCCCGGCACCGGTTGCCGACGGGGGGGAGCATTCTGATGGTGCCCGTCGGCCAGTTCGGCTACAGCATGTACTGGCAGGCGGCCACCGACTTCGCCTTCCCGCTGGCCAACGGCCGCGTCGCCTTGGTCCTCCCGCCTCAGTACGCCGATGAGAAGGCGTCGCTCGACATGGCCAACAACGTCGGCCCACCGCGCGAGGCCCGCCTGCAGGAGTTCCTCGCCGTCCACCGGGTCAGCGCCGTGGTCGTCCAACCGGCGCTCCGCCGCCGCTGGGATCCCGCTCTGCGGAGGCTCGGGCTGCACCCGCGGGATGTCGGCGGCGCAGCAGTGTATGAGGTGTGCGGGACGTCGGCCGGGTCCGGTCGATCGTGCGGCGGCGCCAGTCGACCGACAACGACGCGGGCTGCGAGCGCGTCGGAGCAACGCTGAACGTCGCGCTGGACGCCCCAGGAAACGAAAGAACCTCCACGGAGGTTCCTTCCCGCGGAGGCTCGAACGTGATTCGCATGGTGCGCCCGAGAGGACTCGAACCTCCACGAACCATCGGCTCACAAGGCCCTCAACCTGATTCGGGGCCGGAAGATGCGTCCACGGGCGTCCAGATCGGCCGAATCGTGGGGTGATCGGGACGGATCGGACGGATCTGGACCGGCGTTTGTTCTCACGATGTTCTCACGGACTTGGGACCTCCGAACGTCCGTCAAGGACGATGGTCGTTGTGCGCTGCTCAGATGCCGGGCAGCCGTTCCTCGGGGTCGTTGATCTCCCGTAGACCTTCTGGGCGAAGGTAGTCGCGGACGACGGCCCCGGAACGCGGGTCGTCGATCATGCCCGAAGAAGTCTTGGTTGGCGTCGAGGCGATCGATGACGTGACCCTCGAAGTGCTTCTCGGCGCGGAAGGCACCCGGCTGATCGGGACGCACGCTTCTGGCGCAAAGGAGAAAGCCGGGCCGGCGGTGCTCGCTGGCTTCTGCTCGTCTCCAAAGCGAGCGTCCCAGCGTCGCCGGCGAGACGCCTGCGTTCACGCGGAAGCGATAGCGGCGTGGCGGCTCGGATCAAGGCGAAGACGCAGTGATGACGCGCCAACCGCGAGCGCCACAGGCCGTCCTCTAGTGTCCTGAGGCGTTAATTGCGGTGCAGTAATTGGCGAGTTTGTCGAGAATCTCGTCCGCGGTTTTGGTCCAGACGTAGGGTCGGGGGTCTTCGTTCCAGTGTTCGGTCCAGGCCTGAATGT
>JBPCNA010000176.1:0-7548 GCA_051001735.1 Solirubrobacteraceae bacterium | reverse complement strand
GCCGAGCTGCTCGCCTAGCGCGGGGCCCCGACATCGGCCCGCCGCGCCGCCGCGGCCCTCGCCCTGGCGGAGGCGCTCGGCATGGCCGGAGTGGCCCGCACCGCGGCGCGGCTGCTCGCCGAGCCCGGCGGCCGGACCGCCCGCTTTCCGCCCGCCGCCTGAGGCGCCGGGCGCGGACGGCGTCCCGCGGGCTCAGGGCAGGAGCAGCTGGTTGCGCGAGCTCGGGCGCGGCGCGCCCACGGCGAGGACGGCCGACTTGACGCCGGCGCCGGAGGTCTTGACGGTGTAGCGGCCGGTCCCGAGCTCCGCCTTCAGCTGGGCGGTGTCCTTGGGGTTGATCGGCGCCGTCTGCTGCAGGAAGCCGCCGCCGCCGCTCGACTGGAGGATCAGCTGCTGTGAGCTGCCGGTCAGGTTGGTGACCACGAGCTGGACGGTGCCGGCGCCGAAGTGGTCGGGGGAGATGTTGACGCCGCCGTCGGTGATCGCTGCCGCCACGACGATCGGCGGCGCCGGGGCGGGGGCGTTTGCGTACTTCGCTCCGCCGCCGCAGCCGGCGGCCACGACCGCCGTGAGCCCGACGAGGAGCCCGGGCCTAGGCCGGGGCATCGCCCGGGACGATCGCCGGCGCGAAGGGGAGCTCGGTGACGGTCGCGGTCACGGCGCCATCCTCGCCCACGCGGAGGACGTCGCCGGGGACGGCGGCCCGCCGGACGAGCGCGAGGGCGATCGGTCCGTGCACGGGGGAGAGGGCCACCGTTGCGAGCGCTCCCACCTCGGCGCCCTCGAGGCGGAGCACGGCGCCCGGAGCGACCTCGGCCGACAGGCGCAGGCCGCGTAGGTGGCGGTTGGGCTTGCCCCTCCAGTAGAGCCGGGCGACCGTCTCCTGGCCGACGTAGCAGCCCTTGGTGTAGCTGACGGCGCGGAGGTTGATCGCGGCCTCCTGGGGCATTGTCGTCTCGTCCATGTCGACGCCGAAGCGCGGCCGCCCCCGCTCGACCCGCAGGCATTCGACCGCCGGCTCGCCCACGGCGCGGGCCCCGCCCGCCTCGAGGGCGGCGTAGAGCTCCGCGGAGCGCTCGGAGACGCAGATCAGGTCGATGCCGACGTCGGTGCGCACGGCGAGGGCCTCGATGCCGGCGACGCTCACGCCGGTGTGCTCGTGCTCCTGCGGTCCGGGCAGGGTCTGACCGACGAGGGCGTCCGAGCCCGGCCCGATCAAGGACAGGAGCCCTCGCTCGAGCGTGCGCTTGTGGAGCTCGGCCCGGTAGCCGATGCCGAACTGCCGCAGGTTGTCGAACAGTGCCTGGAGGCCCGGCCGTTCGGTGTCGAGCCAGACGCCGTCGACCGTCCGCAGGGCACGTACGTCGGCCAACAAGCGGCCCTTGTGCGTGAGCAGGGTCGCGTAGCAGCCCGCGCCCGCGGCCAGGCCGCGGATGTCGTTGGACAGGAGCGAGTCGACGAAGTCAGCCGCCTCGTCGCCGCTCACGGCGAGCTTGCCGCGCTCCGAGCGGTCGAACAGGCCGACTCCCTCGCGCAGCGCGCGATGCTCGGCGGCGTCAGGACGCTGGATCGAGGCGGCGATTGTCGTCATGCCTTTCGAGGATAATGGGGCCCGGGCCGGGATCCGGATCGGGCCGCCACTTTCGGGGCGGTAGGATCGGCGGCCATGGCCCTCGCGGACACCTTCAACCAGGTCCTGGCCTCGCTCCCCGACGACTGGACCGATCTCGAGTTCGACCTGCGGATCGCCGACGAGTCGCGCTACGTCGAGGCTGCTGTCTATCTCGTGACCTGCAACGCCCAGCCCTACTCGCGCCACGACTGGCACTGGCGGGTGCTCGTCGCCCACCGTTTCGGCCACGCCGCGTCGGCGCCGACCGTCCACGGCACGCTCGCCCTCCTCGACGACGTCGCGATCGACGGCGAGATCGCCGTGCGCGAGGTCCGCGAGGGACGCCACCCCGTGATGGACATGTGGGGGCGGCCGTACTCGGTGCGCGAGGAGTTTCTCCGGCTGCACGCCCAGTAGCGGCGGTAGCCTCTGTCGGCGAAGTTGCAAGCCAAAGGGAGACTGGGTGGGGCGTGCTGGGGCATAGAGATTCGTCGGACGTGCAGCTGGCCCTCGACGAGGCGCTGGCCCGCTGGCGCCGGGCCGGCGGGAGCGACCGCGGCGAGGCTCCCGACGGCTTCCTCGGCGAGCTGCGCGAGGCGCTCCGCATGGCCAGCGAGGCGTGCGACCGGCGGGAGCTGCGCTCGGCCTGCCTCGACCTCGCCGAGCGGGCGATCTCCGCAACGGCGCTGGCCGCGGCCATCGCCAAGCCGATTCCCACCCCGGCCGGCGGCCCCCATCCGGTCGGTGAGGCGATCGCCGCCGCCGCCCGCCGGTGGGCCGGTCACTGGCCCGAGTCGTGGTTCGCCGCCGCCCGCGCGGCGCTCGACGAGCTCGCCGATCCCGATGCCGACCAGGCCGCGATGCAGGCGGCCTTCTGCGACCTCGCCGGCCTCGGCGTGGCCTGGGCCGCCTCGCTCTCGGCTCCCCGGTGATCCCGCCCGCCGGGCACCAGCGCCCGGCGCCCGACCCGAGCCCGATGACGCCGCTCGAGCTCGACACGCCGCACGGCACCGCCCGCGCCCACCTCGATCCGGCGCCCGACCCCCGCGGCGCGCTGGTCCTCGGTCACGGCGCCGGCGGATCGGTCACGGCGCGCGACCTCGTCGCCGTCGGCGGCGTGGCCCGTGAGGCGGGGCTCACCGTCGTGCTCGTCGAGCAGCCCTACCGGGTGGCCGGGCGGCGCTCCTCCCCGCCGGCGCGCCAGCTCGACGCCGCCTGGACGGCGGTGCTCGAGCAGCTGCGGGCCTCCGGCCTCGCCGGTCTGCCGCTGGTCGTCGGCGGCCGCTCGGCCGGCGCCCGCGTGGCCTGCCGCACCGCCGGCGCGACCGGCGCCGCCGCCGTGCTCTGCCTCGCCTTTCCGCTGCTGGCGCCGAGCACCAAGTCGGCCCCCGTCAGCCGGCTGCCCGAGCTCGACGCCGTCGGGCTCCCCGCCCTCGTCGTGCAGGGCGCGAGCGACCGCTTCGGTGTGCCGCCCGCCGGCCCGGACCGCCGGGTCGTCGTCGTCCGCGGCGACCACCGCCTGACGACCGACCTCGCGGCCGTCGTCGAGGCGGTCCGCGCCTGGCTGCCCGGCGTGGTGGCGGCCGCGGCGGGTCGCTGACCGCTACTTGCGGCGAAAGAGCTTCGAGGCCCGCGACCCGGCGCCGAGCACCTTCTCGAGCGCACCGAAGATCGGCCCGCCGCCGCCGTCCCCGTAGTGGCTCTCGTCGATCTCCGCCTGGTGGGGCGGCGTGTCGGTCCAGGTGAACAGCGGCTCGGGCCGGCCGCGCGCGGCGCGCTCCTCGGGCGACAGGCCGGCGACGTTCTCCGCCGTCCCCGCGAGCTCAGCCAGCGTCCCGCTGCCGCGGCCGGTCGGCTTGATCTTCATCCCGGTCATGCCGGGCTTCTTCCACGGCAGCTCCTCGTCGGAGTGGGAGTTCTTTACGGGCATGCCTTGCTCCTATCTGTCTCGATGCCGGCCATGCCCTGTGCCGGGGATCGGTACGCGGTGGGCATGCCGGACTCCATTGTGGTCTACCCGCCGCTCGCGCGGGAAAACGTCGCAGGCGTTCCGCGTCAGCGCGCCCCGGCGAACATCGCCTGGACGTCCGGCGGACGCTTGACGATCCCGAAGCGCGCCTCCCAGGCGGCCCACGCGCGCAGCCGCTGGAGGCCGAACTCTCCGAACGGCTGCCCGGGCCCGGCGGTGAACGCGCCGTGCAACGCGGCCAGCTCGGCCAGGAGCAGCGGACGGTCGAGCCCCGGCACCCGGGCGAGCTCGTCGTCGGCGCTCCGCCCGGGGGTGGCGATGGTCACGCCGTAGCCGGCGACGATCGCCGTGACCGCCGCGTGGACGAGCTTCGGGTCGGCGCGGAGCTTGGCGGCGGTGACGCAGAGCACGAGCTCGGGGTAGGCCGGGGCGCCGTAGGCGTCGACGCGGAACTCGCGGATGCCCGGGCGGCGGCGGTGGAGGGCGACGCCCTCGACGTCCCAGAAGGCGGTGGCGGCCGCCACATGGCCGCCGAGCAGCGCGGGGACGGCGTCGAAGCCGATCGTCACCTCGCGGACCCCGCGCGGGTCGCCACCGGCGCCGGCCACGACCGAGCGCAGGACGGCATCGTCGCTGGGCAGGCCGGTGACCCCGGCCAGGCGCCCGACGAGGTCGCGGGGGGAGCGCACGTAGGCCTGGGCGAGGACCGCCGCCAGGGGACGCTGGACGAGGGGCAGCACGCCGACGATGTCGCGCCCGGCGGCCCGGGCGATCGCCAGGTCGTGGATGTCGAGCACGGCGAAGTCGGCGCGCCCGCTGAGCAGGAGCTTGACCGAGTCGGTCGACGACGACGGCGGGCGGACCTCGAGGCGCACGCCGGCGGACCGGTCGTAGCCGCGGGCCAGCGCCGAATAGATCCCGGCGTGGACGGCGTTGGGCGTGAAGTCGAGCACGAGCGTCGCCGCCGGCAGGCGGCTGCCGCCGCTGCCGCCGCAGCCGGCGAGCACCACGACGGCCCAGAGCACGGCGGCGCCGGCGGCAAGGGGGCGGAGCACGGGCGAGACTATAGGGGCGCGTAGACTCAAGCCCATTAGATGCGCCGCCGGGTCACCTTCTCGCGCAACCTGACCCTGTCGCTGTCGCGGACGTGCCGCTGCTACTGCAAGTACTGCGCGTTCGCCACCCGCCAGGCTCACCTGCACGCGCCCGAAGCCGTGGAGAGGATCCTCGACGGCGCGGTCCGGCGCAACGTCAAGGAGCTGCTCGTGCTGACCGGCGAGCGCCCTGAGGTCAACCCCGAGGTGGCCCGTCGCCTCCGGGACTACGGCCACTCCGACTTCACCGCCTACGTCGTCTGGACCTGCGAGCGGGCGCTCGAGCGGGGGCTCCTCCCGCACACCAACATCGGCGTCCTCGACGGCGGCGACCTCGCCCGCCTGCGCGAGGTGACCGCCTCCCAGGGATTGATGCTCGAGTCGACCAACCCCGCCCTGGACGCCCACGCCGGCTCGCCGACCAAGCACCCGGCGGTGCGCCTGGCCACGCTCGAGGCGGCCGGGGCGCTGCGGATCCCCTTCACCACCGGGATCCTCGTCGGCATCGGCGAGTCCGAGGAGGACCGCGTCGGCTCGCTCGAGGCGATCGCCGCCGTCCACGCCAGGCACGGCCACATCCAGGAGGTCATCCTCCAGAACTTCGTCCCCCACCAGCGCTACTACGGCCGGGAGCCGGCCGAGATCGCCGACGCCGCCGCCGCCGGTTTCTGGCGCACGGGGATCGCCCGCGGCCCGTCGCACGAGCTGCCGAGCTGGGCCGGGGAGATCACCATCGCCGACCTCGTGCGGCTGATCGGCGAATGCCGGCGGCTGCTGCCCGACGTCGGCATCCAGGTCCCGCCGAACCTCTCCGACTGGTGGCCCGAGCTCGTGGCCGCCGGCGCCACCGACCTCGGCGGCCTCTCGGCCAACGGCGACCACATATCTCCGGAGCACCCGTTCCCCTCACCCCACCAGGTGCGCAAGCGCCTCGCGGCCGACGGCTTCGCGCTGACCGAGCGGCTCTGCGTATATCCCCGCTACATCGATCCCGACTGGGTCGCCCAGGGGGTCCTCGACGTCGTCCGCCAGCGCTACTGGTCGTTCATCCCCCGCCGCGGGTCGGGACGTGTGGCCCCGCGCCCGATCCGCCGCGATCTCGTCCCTGCGGCGGTCGCGCGCGCCCGCGACGGGATCGAGCTCACCCCGCAGGAGCTGACCGCGCTCTTCGCCGAGACGCGACCCGAGGCGATCGAGGACATCCGCCAGGCCGCCGACGAGCTGCGCGCCGAGCTGGCCGGCGACACCGTCACGTTCGTGGTCAACCGCAATATCAACGTGTCGAACATCTGCATCGTGGGCTGTGCCTTCTGCGGCTTCGGCCAGGGCAAGCGCTCTCCTGACGCCTACGAGCACGACCGCGACGAGTTCGTGTCCCGCGTGCGCGAGGCCGTCGACTACGGCGCCACCGAGCTGTGCATGCAGTCGGGCATCCACCCCGATTGGGGCCTTGCCGAGTACGAAGGCTGGCTGGCGCTTGCGCGCGAGGTCGCGCCCCAGCTGCACCTGCACGCCTACTCGGCGATGGAGGTCGCGCACATGTGCGACGTCTCGGGCCTCGAGCCGCGGGCGGTCTTCGCGCGCCTGCGCGAGGCGGGCCTGGACTCCACGCCTGGCACCGCGGCCGAGGTGCTCCACGACGGCGTGCGCGAGCGCATCAGCCCGAACAAGCTGCCCGTCGCGCGCTGGGTCGAGATCATCGAGGCCTCCCACGCCGAGGGCCTGCGCTCCACGGTGACGGTGATGTTCGGCCACATCGAGGAGCCCTGGGAGCTGGCCGAGCACATGCGCGTCGTGCGCGAGCTCCAGGAGCGCACGGGCGGGTTCACCGAGTTCGTCCCGCTCTCGTTCATCCCGTTCCACACCCTGCTCGGGCGCACGCACGGGGTGGAGGAGATCTCGCGCGAGGAGAACCTCAAGCACACGGCCGCCTTCCGGCTCGCCCTGGGCCGCACCGTACCCTCGCTCCAGGCCTCCTGGGTGAAGATGGGCCTGGACGCGGCGACCGAGTCACTGCGCTGGGGCGTCAACGACCTCGGCGGCACGCTGATGGAGGAGAGCATCTCGCGCCTGGCGGGCTCCTACCACGGCGTGCGCCTCGAGCCCGCAGACCTGATCGCCGCCGCCCACCGCGCTGGGCGTCCCGCGGCCGAGCGCACCACGCTCTACGACATCCGCACCCGGCACCCGCTGCCCGTGGCGGCGTAGCCCGCTACTCGGAGCCGGAGCGCCTCTGTCTGCCGCGCCGAGTGGCTGCTCGACGGTAGGCGTCGAGTTTCTCGCGCGCCGCGATAGCCAGGACGGTGGTCCTCGCGACTGCGCCGTCGTCTGGCTCGTTGCGAAAGACCAGGCGGAAGCGTGGCTTGCCCGTCCAGCCCTCCTCGTCAAAGGAAACCTTGCGGCAATCGCTGAGGATCGCCAAGTTGAAGCGTTCCCGCATCGATTCGCCGATGCGTGGGTCTTCGTAGAGCTGCGCGACGAGCTTGGCCGCGGCCGGGCGAGCTCCGGCGCTCAGGTCGGGGATGTCCTCGGTCCTGACTTCGTCGAGGACGGCGACGACGTACTTCACTCAGGCAGATCCTCGGCGAGGTCTGGATAGCCGAGCTCGCGAATGAGATCCGCGCCGGAGATCGTCTCGCCCCCGGCCCGATGCTGGCGCTCCTGAAGCATGAACCCGAGCGAGATGTTCTCGATCTCGTCTTCAAGGCTTTCGATCTGCTCCACAGCGGCCACGGCGTCCACTTCGGAGACGAGCCAGACACCACCTTTGCGCTGAGGACCGACCTCGATCGCGTTGTCAGCGAGCGAGTCACCGGGTTCGTCTTGCTGCGAGAGCTCTGCGACGAGCTTTGAGAACTCGGCACGGGCTTCGC
>JBPCNA010000175.1:0-4597 GCA_051001735.1 Solirubrobacteraceae bacterium | reverse complement strand
CGAGGTCGGCGTCCATCGTGGCCCCCAGGGTCGACGATCGGTACAGAGCACCGTCGACTTCGATCTGCCTGCTTATGTCTCCTTCCCCAACTCCACGACCTCCCAGGCCGTGGCACTACTCATCTAGGCGCGCGGCTGGCGGCCGCGGCTGATCGCGGCAGCGAGCCGCGCCTCGGCGGCGTCGGCCTCGCGCTCGAGCTCGCGCAGCCGGGCCGGGCTCGTCAGCCGCGGGCCGTAGGACTTCGCCCGGTACAGGTCCACCCGACGGCGCCGGTGCGCCGCATCCTCGCGGAGCTCCTCGAGGCGCCTCGAATCGGGTCCGGGCATGCTCGTCATCGTGTTCTCCAGCATAGTCCCGGCGGCCGTTTGCGCCGGAGCCCGAAGGGGGGAAACCGCCGCGAACTTGATAGGCTCCCGCGTCCGATGGCCGTCCCCAAGCAGAAACAGTCCCACAGCCGCACGACCAAGCGGCGCTCGCAGCACAAGATCGATGCCCCCTCGCTGACTGCCTGCCCGCGCTGCCATTCGCCGCGTCGTCCGCACCGCGTGTGCCACGAGTGCGGTTATTACGACGGTGTTCGCGTGATCCTGCAGCAGACGCACGATCACGATCACGATCACGGGTAGCCCGTGACGAGCGCCGCCCGCCCCGAGTGCCGGGGCGTCGCGGTTGACGCCAACGGCGCCGATCTCGGTCCCGCCGAGGTAGCCGCCGGAGCCCGGCTGGCCGCCGCCGAGGGCGTCCGGGTGCTGCTGTTCGGCCCGGCCGCCGAGCTCGGATCCTCGGGCGGGGGAGTGGAGGTCGTCGACGCCCCGGTCTCCATCGCCAAGCAGTCCGACCCGGTGCGGGCGGTGCGCGCGACGCCGGACGCCTCGATCGTCCGCGCGGCCCGGGCCGTCGCCGCCGGCGAGGCCGACGCCCTCGTCTGCGGCGGGTCGACCGGGGCCGCCCTGGCCGCCGGGCTCTTCCAGATCAAGCGCGCCCCGGGCATCCACCGGCCGGCGCTCGCGGTGCCCATACCCGTGCCCGGCCACCCGGTGACGCTGCTCGACGTCGGCGCCAACGCCGAGGCCCGGCTCGAGCACCTCGTCCAGTTCGCCTACATGGGCGCTGCCTTCGCCACCGCAGTGCTCGGCATCGCCCGCCCGCGCGTCGGGCTGCTCTCCAACGGCGGCGAGGTCGGCCGGGGGAGCCAGCTCCTGATCGACGCCCGCGCCCTGCTCGCCGACCGGGGCGCCACCGACGGCGGGGGTGTATTCGACTTTGTCGGCAACGTCGAGGGCGACGGGCTCGTCCAGGGCGCCGCCGACGTCGTGGTGACCGACGGACTGACCGGCAACATCGCGCTGAAGCTGATCGAGGGGGTCTCCCAGGTGATGCTCGGTGGCGTCCGCGACGCCGCCCGCTCGACCCGCGCGGCGACGGTCGGCGGCATGCTGCTGCGCCCGGCCCTGCGTGGCTTCCGCGCCGAGATCGACCCGGAGGCGCAGGGTGGCGCCTACCTCCTCGGCCTGCGGCGCCTCGGCGTGGTCACCCACGGACGCTTCGGCCGCGACGGGGTCGCCCAGGCGATCCTCCGCGCCGCCCGCGGCGTCGAGGAGGACGTCGTCGGACGCACCCACGCTGCGCTCGAGGCGGCCGGCGCGCTCCGACGGCGGGCGGCGCCGGGCGCGTCCGGAGACGGCGCTACCGTCACCGGTCATGATGATTGACCCCTGCCCGCTGCCGGCGCCGCTCCCCGCCGCCGGCCGACCCGACCGCCCATGACCCACGCCGAGGTGCTCAGCCTGATCCGGTCCCACCTGAGCGACGAGCTCGATCTCGATCCGGAGCGGATCGAGGCGTCGACACGCTTCAAGGAGGACCTCGAGGCCGACTCCCTGGACCTCTATACCCTCGTTCAGGAGCTCGAGGACACCTACGGCGTCTCGATCTCCGACGAGCAGGCGGCCCGGATCCGTACCGTGGGCCAAGCCGTCGACTTCGTCCTCTCTCACGCCACTGCCAGCTGAAGCTCTTACGCCAACTGCTCTCGGAGCTCCCGGACGACCTGCGCCGGCAGGTCTTCACGCACGCGTCTTGGACGGAGCGGCGCAGCGACTCCTACCCGCGCCTCGCGTTCCTCGGCGACAGCGTTCTTTCCCTGGCGGTCACCACCTACCTCTACCCGCGGCTCGAGGCCGAGCGCTTCGGCGCCGGACGGCTGACCAAGATCCGCGCCCAGGCGGTCTCCGGCGTCTCCTGCCGCGCGGTCGCCGAGCGCCTCGGGGTACCGGAGCTTCTGCGGGCGACGGCGCCCTCGAGTGTCAGCCGCAGCACCGCTGCCCTGATCGAGACCGAGCGGGTGCTCGCGTCGGTGATCGAAGCGGTGATCGGCGCCTGCTACCTCCACGCCGGTTACCAGCGGACGGCGGCCGCGGTGGTCGAGGCGTTCAGCCACGAGATCGAGCAGGCGCTCGAGCACCCGGTCGACTTCAAGTCGACGCTCCAGGAGCGGCTGGCCCGGGGTGGGGAGACCGTCGACTACATGGTGGTCGAGGAGCAGGGGCCGCCCCACGACCGGACCTTCGCCGTGGTCGCCCAGGTGGCCGGCCGGACGGTCGCGCGGGGGTCGGGGCGCAGCAAGAAGCACGCCGAGCAGGAGGCCGCCCGGGCGGCGCTGGAGGCCGTCGTCGTCGAGGCCGAGGTCTAGCGTCGCCGTGCATCTGAAGTCGATCACCATCAAGGGCTTCAAGTCCTTCCCCGACCGGACGCGGCTCGAGTTCGGCGAGGGCGTCAGCGTTGTGGTCGGGCCCAACGGCTCGGGCAAGTCGAACATCACCGACGCCGTGCTCTGGGCGCTCGGCGAGCAGTCGCCCCTGGCCGTCCGCGGGCAGACGATGCAGGACGTGATCTTCTCCGGCGGGCGCGGCGTCCAGGCGCGGTCGGAGGCCGAGGTCGAGCTCGTGCTCGACAACGCCGACGGGCTCGTCGACCTCCCGGTCAACGAGCTCTCCATCCTCCGCCGGCTGAACCGCTCCGGCGAGGGCGAGTATCGGCTGAACGGCGCGCGCTGCCGGCTGATCGACGTGCTCGAGATGCTGTCGGACACCGGCATCGGCAAGGAGGCCCATTCGGTCGTCTCCCAGGGGCGCGTCGAGACGATCGTCACCTCCAAGCCCCGGGACCGGCGCCTGCTGATCGAGGAGGCCGCCGGGCTCGGCAAGCACCGCAAGCGCCGCCGCCGGGCGCAGCTCAAGCTCGAGCGCACCCAGGAGAACCTCGACCGGTCGCTCGACATCGAGCGCGAGGCGCGCCTGCGCCTGCGGCCGCTCAAGCGCCAGTCCGAGGCGGCCGCTCTGCACGAGCGGCTGGCGCTCCAGTCCGATCAGGCGCGGTGGGAGCTATCGCGCGACGAAGCGCGCCTCCGCGCCGAGCGGCGGACCGAGGCGGAGCGAGCGGCCGCCGCGGCGCGGGCGGTGCGCAGCGAGGTCGAGGCCGAGCTGGCGGAGGTCGCCGGCCGGCGCGAGGCCGCCGAGCGGGCGCTGGCCGAGCGCAGCGACCGGCACGACGAGATCTCGCGACGGGCCTTCGCCGCTCGCGGCGCCCGCGATCGGGTCGCCCTGCGCCTCGACCAGGCACGCGGGCTGATCACCCGCATCGAGGAGCGGGCGGCTCGGCGCACCGCCGAGCTCGCGGCGCTCGGGGTCGAGGCGGGCGCCGAGGCCGGGAGCGGACGTGAGCGGAGCGCCGAGCTCGAAGCCGAGATGGAGCTGCTGCGCGGCGAGCGGGCGGCCCGGCTCGAGCGCGAGCTCGCCGAGCTCGAGTCCGAACGGGCGGCCGCCGCCGCCGGTCTCGCCGGGCTCGGCGGCCGGCGGGGGACCCTGGTCGAAGCCGGCGCGACCGCCGAGTCGGCGCTCGAGTCGGCCCGGGCCGAGCAGCGGCGAGCCGAGCTCGCCGTCGAGGCGGCGCGGCGCGAAGCCGCCCGGGTCGGGGCCGAGCTCGCCGCGGTCAACCAGTTCCTTCGCAGCCACGCCGCCGCGTCCGGCCGCCCCCAGGCGCTCGAGCACCAGCTCGAGGCCGAGCCCGGCTACGAGCGGGCGCTCGCGGCGGCGCTCGGCGGTCGTCTCGGCGCCGTCGTCGTCGCCGACCGGCCGGCCGGCGAGGCCGAGCTCGACCGGATCGGCATCGACGGGGGCAGCGTCCTCGTCGGAAGTCCGGCGGCGTCCGGCTCGCCGCCTGCGCCGGGCCCCCGGGGCGGAGTCGAGCTGGCCGACGGCGTGGTCGCCGTCGACGGCGGGCTCGGGACCGACGGCGGCCCGGCCGACGGCGCGGTGCGCCTGCTCGACCTCGTCCGGGGGCCGCCCGCCGTGCTCGGCCTCGTCGGCCGCCTGCTGGCCGACGCCTGGGTCGTCGACTCGCTCCGCGAGGTCCCCGAGTCCTTCGGCGGGATCGCCGTCACCCGGTCGGGCCGGGTCTGGTTCGCCGGCGCGGGCGAGCTCCGCCAGGTCCCCGGCGGCGGCGGTGAGCGGGTGCTCGAGCAGCGCAACCGCCGCCAGGGGCTGATCGCGACGGCCGAACAGGCGGCCCGCGTCGAGCAGGCGGCGCTCGCCGCCG
>JBPCNA010000174.1:0-5636 GCA_051001735.1 Solirubrobacteraceae bacterium | reverse complement strand
TTTCCGATGCCCGACGGCCCGTGGCCGGGATCGGGCGCGGTGCTCGCCGCGGTCGAGACGGCCTGCGGGCGCAGCGCGTCGACGGTCGGCAAGCCCGAGCCGGTGCTCGTGCAGACGGCGCTTGACCGCCTCGGCCCCGGCAGGGCCCTGATGATCGGCGACCGCGTCGACGCCGACCTGGGCGCCGCGACCGCCGCGGGCATCGACGGCGCGATCGTGTTGTCCGGGGCCAGCGACCGGCAGACGGCCGAGTCCGCGACGAAC
Organism: Solirubrobacteraceae bacterium; assembly: GCA_051001735.1. GTDB lineage: Bacteria > Actinomycetota > Thermoleophilia > Solirubrobacterales > Solirubrobacteraceae > Palsa-513. The sequence goes on along the minus strand of JBPCNA010000174.1, from coordinate 5,372 downwards.
CCCAGCCCGGTCGCGATCGCCGAGCGCCTGGAGACGCTGGTGCTCGCGCCGTGATGCTGGGCGCGAAGATCGCCGTCGCGCGCGCCGCCGGATCGCTCTCGCGGCGCAGCGGGCGCGGCGGCACGAGCCTGCCGGGCACGCTGCTGATGCGCCTGGAGCCACAGGCGATGGCGCTGCTGGCGGGCCGGCTGGGCGACGGCAGCGCGGTCATCTCGGCGACCAACGGCAAGACGACGACGGCCGCGATGGTGGCGGCGATCCTCGAGGGCGCCGGCACGCGCCTCGTGCACAACCGCGCCGGGGCGAACATGGCCGGTGGCGTCACGACCGCGCTGCTCGGCGCGGCGCGCGGCAGCGACGCGATCGACGGCGACGCGGGGCTGTTCGAGGTCGACGAGTTCTGGCTCGGCCAGGTCGTCGGGCAGCTGCGCCCGCGCGCGCTGCTGCTGTCCAACCTCTTCCGCGACCAGCTCGACCGCTACGGCGAGCTCGAGACGATCGCCGACCGCTGGGCCGAACTCGTCTCCCGGTCCACCGCCCGGCTCGTCCTCAACGCCGACGACCCGCTCATCGCCGACCTCGGCCGCAACGCCCCCGACGTCCTCCACTTCGGCGTCGAGGATCCCTCCTGCGGCCTCGCGTCCCTCGCCCACGCCGCCGACTCCAAGCACTGCCGCCGCTGCGGCGCGGCCTACGCCTACGAGCGGATCCACCTCGGCCACCTCGGCGTGTACGCCTGCCCGAGCTGCGGCGCCCGTCGCCCGCGCCCCCAGATCAGCGCTCACGAGATCGCGCTCGAGGGCGTCCGCGCCGCGACCTTCGAGCTGCGGACCCCGACCGGACGGGCCCGGGTCAGGCTCCCGCTCCCTGGCCTCTACAACGTCTACAACGCGCTCGCCGCCGCCGCCCTCGCCGTCGCCCTCGAGATCCCGCTGGCGGCGATCGTCGCCGGGCTCGAAGCGGTCGCCCCCGCCTTCGGCCGCTCAGAGACCGTCGCCCTCGGCGACCACGAGCTCCGCATCCTCCTCGTCAAGAATCCAGCCGGCGCCAATGAGGTCCTGCGCACGCTCGCGCTCGAGCCCGGCGACCACGCCCTGCTCGCCGTCCTCAACGACAAGATCGCCGACGGCCGCGACGTCTCCTGGATCTGGGACGCCGACTTCGAGGCGCTGGCCAGCCGGCTGCGGCGGGTCACCTGCGCCGGGACGCGCGCCGCCGAACTCGCCCTCCGCTTCAAGTACGCCGGCGTCGACCCGGCGCGCATCGAGCTCGAGCCCGACCTGGCCGACGCCCTCGACGGCGCCCTCGCCGCGAGCGCGGGGGCGACGCTCTACGCCCTCCCCACCTACACCGCGATGCTCGAGCTCCGGGCCCTCCTCGTCGACCGCGGCGCCGCGGCGAGCTCCTGGGCCACCTCCGATGATCACACGATCGCGTGAGACGGGCACGCCCGCCGGCGGTCGACGACACCGTCGTCTGGCATGACCTCGAGTGCGGCACCTACCGCGGCGACCTCGCCCTCTGGCTCGAGCTCGCCGCGTCCGCCTCGGGCCCCGTGCTCGACATCGGCGCCGGGACCGGTCGCGTCGCCGTGCCCCTGGCCCGCGCCGGCCACGACGTATGTGCGCTCGACTGCGATCACCGGCTGCTCGCCGCGCTGCGGGATCGCGCCGCCGGCCTTCCGGTCACCTGCGTCCACGCAGACGCCTGCGCCTTCGCGCCCGCCGACGGATTCGGCCTCTGCATCGTCCCCATGCAGACCATCCATCTCCTCGCCGACCGGGCGGGCTTCCTGCGCTGCGCCCGCGCCGCCCTGCGGCCCGGCGGCCTGCTCGCCGTCGCCCTGATCGGCGACGGGATCGAGCCCTTCGAGATGGAGCTCGAGCCCGACCGGGCCCAGCGGCACGGCGTCCTCTACGAGAGCCACCCGACCGCGCTCCGCCTCGAAGGCGACACGATCGTCCTCGAGCGGCGCCGCGCCCGCATCGACCCCACCGGCGTGCGCGCCCACCGCGACGTCATCCGGCTCGCCCCGCTCGCGGCCGACGAGCTCGCCGCCGAGGCGGCCCGCGCCGGCTTCATCGCCTGCGGCTCGCGGATCGTCGCCCCCACCGACGACCGCGCCGGGAGCGTCGTCCTCGTCATGAGGCGCTCGGCGCGGGGGACCCGCCCGCGTACCGCGACCCCGATGGCGTCGCCCGGAAAAATCACATGAGCGGCGAGCTTCGCGTCTGCGCGCTCTACCCCGACGTGATGAACATCTACGCCGATCGCGGCAACCTGCTGATGCTCGCCCGCCGCTGCACCTGGCGCGGGATCGGCTGGCGCCTCCACGCCGCCGGGATCGGCGAGACCCTCGCCGGCACCGGCCACCACCTCTATTACCTCGGCGGCGGCCAAGACGCCGACCAGCGCCGGTGCGCCGAGGATCTCGTCGCCCACAAGCGCGACGGGCTCGTTCGTGCCGCCGCCGACGGCGCCGTCGTGCTCGGCGTCTGCGGCGGCTATCAGCTGCTCGGGCACCACTACGAGCTCGGCGACGAGCGGATCGACGGCGCCGGGCTGCTCGACGTCGAGACCGTGCGCGACCCCGGGCCGCGGCTCATCGGCAACGTGGCGATCGAGCTCCCCGACGGGAGCGTGCTCGCCGGGTTCGAGAACCACGGCGGCCGCACCCGGCTGCTCGGGGGGCAGGCACCGCTCGGCCGAGTCCTCTGCGGCCACGGCAACGACGGCCGCAGCGGCCACGAGGGCGCCCGCACCGGGAACGTCATCGGCACCTACCTCCACGGGCCGCTGCTGCCCAAGAACAGCTGGTTCTGCGACTGGCTGATCGCCACCGCGCTCGGATCGGGCGAGCTCGAGCCGCTCGACGACGAGCTCGAGGCGGCGGCCCACCAGAGCGCGCTGCGCGCCGCCGGCGTCTGAAGTCGCAGGATCTTCACAGGCCGGTCACACGCTGAAAACGGCTGGCCGGCGGCGTCGGGGAAGACTCGGGAGCATTCGAGCAACGAGCCTACGAGGAGGACGCATGCGCAGGAGCCGGGGATGGAAAAGGGCTGCGGCGGCCGGGGTGACCGCCGCCTGCGTGCTCGGGGGAGCGGCGGCCTCCGCCCACTCCGGCGGCGTCCACGCCGCTCAGGCGGCCGGAGCGTCGACGGCGACGCCGATCAAGCACCTCGTGGTGATCTTCCAGGAGAACGTCTCCTTCGACCACTACTTCGGCACCTACCCGCACGCGGCCAACACCTCCGGCCAGCCCTCCGGCGACCGGCGTGACGCTCGCGTCAGGGCGCTCCTCGACAGTCTCGGACTCAGCAACGCGGCGAACCTCCTGCCCGCGGCGCACGGCACCACGGTCAACGGCCTGGCCAACACGCCCGGCCTCGGCGGTCACGGCAAACTCCTCGAGAACAACCCGAACCGCGATGCCGCCGGCCGGCAGGTCAACCCGCGCCGGCTCGACCCGGCGAACATCAACGACGTCCTCACCTGCGACGAGAGCCACAACTACAACACCGAGCAGAAGGCCTTCGACGGCGGGCTGATGGACAAGTTCGTCACCACGCTCGGCACCGCCGGCGGGACGAACGGGCCGGGACAGCCGTGCAAGGCCACCGACGTCATGAACTATTACGACGGCAACACCGTGACCGGGCTCTGGAACTACGCCAGCCGCTTCGCGATGAGCGACAACTCGTTCGGCACGACCTTCGGCCCCTCCTCCCCCGGCGCGATCAACCTGGTCTCCGGAAACACCGGCACGGTCGACAAGACGATCAACGGCGCCGACTCGGACGGGGACACGGTGCCCAACGGGCAGGGCGGCCGTTCGCTGATCGAGGACCCCCAGCCCTACTACGACGACTGCTCGAGCCGCGACGCCGTCTCGCTGAACGGCGCGAACCTCGGCGACCGGCTCAACGCCGCCGGCGTCAGCTGGGGCTGGTTCCAGGGCGGCTTCCGGCCGACGACGACCTACGCCCAGGCGACCGGCGGCACGCAGCCGACGAGCACCTTCACGCCTGACCAGTTCAAGGGCAAGTTCGCCGTCAAGCCGGCGTCCGACCAGGGGCTCTGCAACGCGGTCCATCCCGTCGGCGCCGCGATCGGCGGAACCGGGGGGCTCGTCGCCGGCGGCACCAACTACGGCAACAAGGACGACTACATCCCCCACCACGAGCCGTTCCAGTACTACGCCTCGACGGCCAACCCGCACCACCTGGCGCCGGCCTCGCTGGCGGCGATCGGGACCGACGCGCAGACCGTCACCGGCGGCGTGCCCCAGTTCGACACGGCCAACCACCAGTACGACACCAGCGACTTCGACTCGCTGGTCGGGGCGATCGCCCACGGCTACGTCTCGCCCGATCGCCTGCCCGGAGTCAGCTTCCTCAAGGCGCCGGGCTACCAGGACGGCCACCCCGGCTACTCCGACCCGCTCGACGAGCAGCAGTTCATCGCCAACGAGATCAACGCCCTCCAGCACACGCCGGATTGGGCCAGCACCGCCGTGGTGATCGCCTACGACGACTCCGACGGGTGGTACGACCACGCCTACAGCGGCGTCCACAACCCCTCGAACACCTCGCAGGTGGCCACCCCTCCCGGGCCGCAGGACTTCCTCAGCGGAGCCGGGCTCTGCGGGCCGGCGACCGCCACGCCGCTGGCCGGGCAGGCCGGGCGCTGCGGCTACGGACCGCGCACGCCGCTGCTGGTCATCTCCCCATGGGCCAAGAAGGGCTTCGTCGACCACGCCCTGACCGACCAGGCCTCGATCCTCAAGTTCGCAGAGGACAACTGGGGGCTGCCGAGGATCGCCGGGTCCTACGACGCCATCGCCGGGTCGCTGAACTCGCTGTTCAGCTTCCGGGGCACCCGCGGGGCCAACTCGCCGCTGCTGATCGACCCGACCACCGGTCAGCCGACGGGAAGCGGAGCGGGCGGTTGACGGCCCGCTCCACCGGGCGCCGCGCACCCGAAGCGCCGCGCCCGGGCGCCGGTCTCCGAGCGTGGCCGGCCCCACCGTCGCAGCGTGCGCCTAGACTGTTGGTACATGTCCACGGCCCCGCACGCTGATCCGCCCGCGCCGGGCACGCGCATCTACCAGGGAATGAGACCGACAGCATCGCCGACCGCCCGGAGGGTCCTATGAAGCGTCTACCCAAGCGGGGCATGGCCGCGGCCCTCCCCGTCGTCGTCGTGCTGGTGCTCGCCTTCCTGGCTCAGCAGCTGATCTCCTCCGGTCAGCCGGCGGGGCCGGTGCACAGCTATCAGACGTTGATCGCCAAGGATTTGCCGGGTCAGATGGTGCGTTCGGCGGTGATCAAGACGAAGGACAATCTGGTTGACGTGACGTTGACGAATGGGCA
>JBPCNA010000173.1:0-15717 GCA_051001735.1 Solirubrobacteraceae bacterium | reverse complement strand
CACGCCTGGATGTAGGCGTCGGCGATGTCCTCCACGGTCGCCGTCTGCGGCATGTTGACCGTCTTGGAGATCGCGCCCGAGAGGAACTGCTGCACGGCGCCCATCATTTTGATGTGGCCCATGTGCGAGATCGCCCGCTCGCCGACGGCCACGTCGAAGACTGAGAGGTGCTCGTCGGCCAGCCCGTGGGCGCCGACGATCTTCGAGTGCTCGTCGATGTGGCGCTCGATCACCTCGATCTGCTCGTCCGTGTAGCCGAGCGTCTGGAGCGCGAGCGGCACGCCGTACTGCAGGGCGATCGAGATGCCGGTCGCGAAGGAGTTCATCATCCCCCGCAGCGTCGAGCCCTCCTTGCCGATGTCGGTCAGGAAGATCTCGCCGAGCGTCCCGTCTTCGTAGGTGCCCGCCGTGATGTAGCCCTCGTGGCCGCCGATCGAGAACTTGTGGGTGATCGACTCCCGCGTCTGCGGCATCCGTCGCCGTCGCGGCGGCGCCTTGGCCACCGCCGCGGCGACCGCCGCGGCCACCGCCGTCTCGATGTTGACCGGCGTCGGCGTGCCCTTCTCGTCCTGGGCGTCGGTCCGCAGCGCCTGGGCGGTCTTCGATCCGTCGCGGTAGATCGCGAGCGCCTTGACCCCGAGCTCCCACGCCTGGGTGTAGGCGTCGGCGATGTCCTCGACGCTCGCCGTCTGCGGCAGGTTCACCGTCTTGGAGATCGCGCCCGAGATGAACGGCTGGACCGCCGCCATCATCTTGATGTGGCCCATGTGCGAGATCGCCCGCTCGCCGACCGCCACGTCGAACACCGGCAGGTGCTCGGCCGCCAGGCCGGGCGCGCCGATGATCGTCCCGTGCTCGTTGATGTGCGCCTCGATCTGCTCGATCTGCTCGTCCGAGTAGCCGAGCGTCGTCAGGGCCAGCGGCACCGTCCGGTTGACGATCGTCATCTGGCCGCCGCCGACCAGCTCCTTGAACTTGATCAGCGAGAAGTCCGGCTCGACCCCTGTGGTGTCGCAGTCCATCAGGAAGGAGATCGTCCCCGTCGGCGCGAGCACGGTCGCCTGGGCGTTGCGGTAGCCGAACTGGTCGCCCAGCGCCAGCGCCTCGTCCCACGCCGTGCGCGCCGCGACGAGGAGCGCCTTGTCGACACTGGGCTTCGCCGGAATCTCGTAGGCCGCGTCGCGATGCATCCGCACGACACCCAGGTGCGCCTCGCGGTTGGGCTCGTAGTGCTCGTACGGGCCGAGGCCGGCCGCGACCCGCGCTGACTGGGCGTACGCACGTCCCGTCATCAGGGACGTGATCGCCGCGGCCGCCGCCCGTCCGTCGTCCGAGTCGTAGGGCATGCCGTTCGACATCAGATAGGCGCCGAGGTTGGCGTAGCCGAGCCCGAGCTGGCGGAACGCCCGCGCGTTGATCGCGATCTTCTCCGTCGGATAGCTCGACGGGCCGACGAGGATCTCCTGCGCCAGCAGCATGACGTCGACCGCGTGCTCGAAGTCCCCCACCGCGAAGCTGCCGTCCGGCCGGCGGAACTTCATCAGGTTGAGCGAGGCCAGGTTGCAGGCCGAGTCGTCGACGTGCATGTACTCAGAGCACGGGTTCGACGCGTTGATGCGCCCGCTCGCCGGGCTCGTGTGCCAGCGGTTGATCGTCGTGTCGTACTGAACGCCCGGGTCGGCGCAGCGCCAGGCCGCCTCGGCGATCTCCCGCATCAGGTCGCGCGCCCGCACGGTCTCGACCGGCTGACCGGTCACCCGGCTGGTCAGCGCCCAGTCGCGGTCCTCGGCGACGGCGCGCATGAACTCGTCGCTCACGCGCACCGAGTTGTTGGCGTTCTGGTACTGGATCGACCGGAAGCCCTCGCCGTCGATCGACATGTCAAAGCCCGCGTCGCGCAGCGCCGCCGCCTTGTCCTCCTCCTTCGCCTTGCAGGAGATGAACTCGCGGATGTCCGGATGGTCGACGTTCAGCACGACCATCTTCGCCGCCCGCCGCGTCTTGCCGCCCGACTTGATCGTGCCCGCCCAGGCATCGGCGCCCCGCATGAACGACACCGGGCCCGACGCGGTCCCCCCCTTGGCCAGCGGCTCCATCGACCCGCGGATGTTCGAGAGGTTGATGCCCGACCCGGAGCCCCCGCGGAAGATCATGCCCTCCTTGGTGTTCCACTCGAGGATCGACTCCATCGTGTCGTCGACCGAGAGGATGAAGCATGCCGAGCACTGCGGGTTCTCCTCGAACCCGACGTTGAACCAGACCGGCGAGTTGAACGCGGCGTACTGGTGCAGCAGGATGAAGGTCAGCTCGTCCTCGAAGGCGTCGGCCGCCGCCGGCGTCGCGAAGTAGCCGCGGGCGCGGCCCCAGTCGGCGATCGTCCCCGAGACCCGGCCGATCATCTGCTTGACCGAGTGCTCGCGCAGCGAGGTGTTCAGCTGGCCGCGGAAGTACTTCTGGGCGACGATGTTGGTCGCGTTCTGCGACCAGGTCTTCGGAAACTCGAGGTTGCTCTGCTCGAAGGCGACATGGTCGCCGTGCCCGATCCGCGCGTCGCGAAGCTCCCAGTCGACCGTGTCAAAGGGATGGGTTCCGGCCTGCGTGAAGCGACGGGCGATGGACAGCGCCTCGCCAGGCTTGACGTCTTCGATTCGGGGCTGCGGCATGGCTTCCATCGACCTGCTCCTCTGACTGGCTTTCCGTTACGGGGTCGACGATCCTCGCAGCCCCGTCGGACGGCAAGACAATCGGCACAGCCCGTGACACCCGGCGGAAAAACAGGGAACCGAACGAGGGTCGGATTTCTGCTCTACGCAGCGAAATTATATCACTCCGACCGCCCGGATCCGTCGCCCCGACCCGCCTACCAGGTCCGCAAAAGGGCGCTCTTTGCGCCCGTCCGGAGCCCGCCGCTCAGCGGCCGAGGCGGAGCCAGTCGGCGAACTCGCGGAGGGTGCCGCCGGCCCGGGCGCGGACCTCGCCGACGGCGTGGCCGGCCGAGCTCAGACGCTCGGGCTCGTGGCCGCGGAGGGTGGCCACCGTCCAGTAGACGGCGGCCGACGCCAGCAGGATCATCAGGATCGCCAGCGCCAGGAGCGGGGCAGGCACGCTCGAGGCCCCGCCGCCACCGGCGTGGGCAGCGGCCGTGGCGATCGGCGAGGCGGCGGCCGGCGAGGCGAACGGGGCCGGCGTCGGCCCGGGAGCCGTGCCCGAGACCGGCGTCGCGGCGCCGGTCGTGCCCCCGCCGACGGTCGGCAGGGCGGTCGTCCCACCCGAGCCCGAGCCCGAGCCGCCGCCGGTCGCAGCGGCGCCGCCGCAGACACCGTGGGCCCGAGCCTCCAGAGCCGCCTGGATCGCCGCCGGGAAGTCGGGCGCATACTGGTTGATGTCGGGCGGCACCTGATTCTTGGCGGCCTGGAGCTCGGCCGTCGAGTGCTTGCACGCCTTGACCGTCTGGGTCGACTGGTACTCGCTGAAGATGTTCTCGAACGCCGAGGCCGAGAACGCCGGCGCCGCCAGGACCATGCCGACGGCCAGGAGGGCGGTCACCGCGGCGAGAAGTCTTCTGGCAGCGTGCATCCTCCGCGCATGCTAGATGATGGCGCCTTGACCGTCGCCGCTTCCGCACCGCCGGCCCAGACCCCCTCGGCGCCGGGTCCCACCCCCCGCACGGGCGCCGCGGCTCGCCGCCTGCTGATCGGCCTGATCGTCCTCTGCGCCTACGCCGCCTTCGCCAGGGGGGCCACCGATCTGGCCTCGGAGACGCGCCTCCAGGTCCTTCTCGCTGCGCTCGCGGTGGCCGCCGCCGTGGCCTGGCTCGGGGTCGCCTCCCCCCCGCCGACGATCTCCAGACGCGCCCTGATCGGGCTCGGCCTGCTCGCCGGCTTCACCGTCTGGTGCGGCCTGTCGCTGCTGTGGAGCGTCTCGCCGTCGGACACCTGGGTCGAGATCAACCGGGCCGTCGAGTACACGCTGTTCACCGGCCTCGCCCTCGCCGTCGCCTCGCGGGCGTCCGCGGCGACCGAGCTCGTGACCGGCGGCTTCCTCGTCGTCGCCGTCGCCGTCGCCCTCTACGCCCTCGCCGGCAAGGTCGTCCCCTGGGTCCACGTCGGCCCGATCGACTTGGACCAGACGGCGATCTTCTCGCGCCTGCGCGCGCCGCTCGGCTATTGGAACGCGCTCGCGCTGGTCTGCGTCCTCGCCGTCCCGCTCGCCCTGCGGACCGCCACCGACGTCACCCGCCGCGCCGCCGCGCGGCTCCGCGGCCTCCTCTCCCTCGGCCTTCTCCTCGTCGTCCTCGGCCTGACCTACTCCCGCGGCGGCGTCCTCGCCCTCGTCGTCGCCGTGGCCGCCACGATCTGGCTCGGCGGCCCTCGCCTCCGCGGCCTCGCCGTGTTCGCCCTGGCCGCCCTGGCCGGGGTCCCCGCCCTGGCCTTCGCCTTCAGCCGGGGCCCGCTGACCCACGACAACGTCAAGCTCGACGACCGCGTCGGCCCGGGCCTCGTGCTCGGGCTCATCGTCGTCCTCTCCTTCGCCGCCCTCGCCTTCGCCGGCTGGCGCCTGCTCGCCGCAGAAGCGCGGTCGCGGCCCGACCCGGCGGTGACGGCGCGCGTCACCGGCCTGCTGAAGCGGGCGGCCGTGGCCGCCGTCGTCGTCTTCCTGATCGTCCTGACGATCTCCTCGCGCGGCCTCTTCGGGTCGATCTCCCACCAGGTCGACGCCTTCACGCAGACCAGGGCGGTCCCGGTCACCAACCCGAGCCGCCTCCTCTCGACCAACTCGGGCAACCGCTGGGTCTGGTGGAAGGAGGCCTTCGGCGCGTTCGCCGACCAGCCGGTCGGCGGCTGGGGCGCCGGCTCCTTCCCGGTCACCCACCTCCTCTACCGCCGGCCGCCGGTCCTCCCCGTCCGCCAGCCCCACGACGTGCCGCTCCAGTTCCTCGCCGAGACGGGGATCGTCGGCGCCGTCCTCGCCCTCGGCGCGCTCGGCGTCCTCCTCGCCGCGGCGATCGACCGCGTCCGCCGGACGCCGCCCGGGCGCGATCGGGCGCTGGCCGGCGCCTGCGCGGCCGCCGGCCTCGCCTGGCTCGTCCACGGGCTGGTCGACTGGGATTGGGACATCCCCGGGGCCACCCTCCCCGCCCTCCTCTTGATCGCCGTGGCCGCCGGCTCGGCGAGACCGGCGACCGGCGTCCGGCCGAGGCCGAGGCCGAGGCCGAAGCCGAGACCGAGCTGGCGGCCGTGGCAGGCGCTCGCCGGCCTCGCCGTGGTCACGCTGGCCATCACGGCGTTCGCCGCCTCGGCGATCCTCCCGTCGCTCGCGCAGTCGAAGGCCGACGCCGCCCTCGCCCAGGCCGACGCCGCCCGCACCCCGGCCGACCTCGTCCGGGCGCAGGCCACCGCCGAGCTCGCGGCGCGGCTGAACCCCCTGGCCGACGAGCCCCTCCTCGACGCGGCGACGATCGCCGACCGCCGCGGTCTGCGGCTGACCGCGCGCGACTACTACCTGAGCGCCGTCCGGCGGGCCCCCTACGACGCCCGGGCCTGGGACCGCCTGGCCTACGAGGCCGTCACCCTCGGCGACCGCACCGGCCTCCTCAGCGCCGTCCACGAGGCGCTCGCCGTCGACCCGATCGGCCCCCAGTCGCTGATCCTCGCGGCGACCGCCGAGCCCTACCTCGCCCTCCCGCAGAACTCGGCGACCTCGACCGGCACCCCGCTCGGCCCGGCGGTTCCCTAACGGATCCGGACGGGCAGCAGGTCGCCGACGGCGGCGAACGCCGCCTCGAGCACCTCGTCGGCCGGCCGCACGGCGTCGAGCACGCGGAGCCGCTTCGGCTCGGCGCGAGCCAGCGCGTCGTAGCCGGCGGCGATCCGGGCGAAGAACTCCTCGTCCTCGAGCTCCAGACGATCGGGCGCCTCGCCGCGAGCCGCGGCGCGGGCCCGGGCCGCCGCCGGGTCGATCCGCAGGAGGAGCGTCCGGTCGGCCTCGAGCCCGACGGTGGCGAAGAGGTTGATCGCGCGGACGGCCTCGATGCCGAGCGACCGCCCGGCCCCCTGATAGGCCAGCGAGGAGTCGACGAAGCGGTCGAGCAGGACCCAGGTCCCCGCCTCGAGCAGGGGGATCAGCCGCTCGGCGACGAGCTGGGCGCGGGCGGCGGCGTAGAGCAGCGTCTCGGCCCGGTCGCAGAGCGAGACCGTCGGGTCCTTGACCAGGGACCGAACCCGCTCGGAGGCGACGACCCCGCCGGGCTCGCGGAGGAGCTCGACGGTCTCGACCCGCTCGGCGAGCGCTCGCTGGAGCCCGGCGGCCAGCGTCGTCTTTCCCGAGCCGTCGATGCCCTCGATCGTGATCAGGCGCCCGCGCGGCATGCCCGTGACGGTAGCGCTCGGCCGAGGGCGCCGTGCGGGAGGGCAAGCACCCCCTAACCTCACGCCGGTGACCACCTTCCCCGGGCTCGAGCACCACCCCCACGCCCGGGCGATGCTGATCCCGGCGCTCCCGCCCGACGGCCACCCGTCCCATGCGTACCTCTTCCGCGGCCCGGCGGGGACCGGCAAGCGGTCGGTGGCCCGCGCCTTCGCGGCCGCCCTCCTGGCCGACGGATCCGACGACCCGGCGGGGGCGGCCGAGCGCGCCCGGCGGGGAGCCCACCCCGACCTCAGCTGGATCCGCCCGAGCGGGGCGGCCGAGATGCTCGTCTCGGACATCGACGAGCCGGTCATCGCCGCGGCGGCGCGGACGCCGTTCGAGTCGGCCCGGCGGGTGTTCGTGATCGAGGCGGCCGAGACGATGGGCGACGCGACGGCCAACCGCCTGCTGAAGACGCTCGAGGAGCCCGCCGAGTACGCCCATCTGATCCTCCTGACCGACCGCCCCGGCGACCTCTTGGCGACGATCAGCTCGCGCTGCCAGCACGTCCGCTTCGACCCCCTTCCGGTCGCCCGGCTCGCCGCCCGGCTCGAGGCCGAGGGGGCGGCGCCGGAGACCGCCGAGGCGTGCGCGCGGCTGGCGATGGGCGACGGCGAAAAAGCGGCGGCCCTGGCCGTCGGCCCCGGCGGCCGCGGGCTCCGGGCGGCGGCGGAGGGGCTGGCCCGGGCCGCCCTGAAGGGCGAGTTCGGCGACCGTCCGTGGCTCCCCCTCCTCGAGCTGGCGGCGAACGCCGGCGGGCGCGCGGCCGCCGCCCTGGCCGACGGCTACCGCGAGGAGCTCGAGCTCGCCGCGAAGTCCGAGCGCCGCCGGATCGAGCGCGAGCAGGGCGAGCGCGCCAAGCGCGCCCAGCGCCGGGCGGGAACGGCGGCGCTCGACCTCGGCCTCGCGCTCGTCGGTCTCTGGTACCGCGACCTGGCCGTGCTCGCCACCGGCGCTCCAGAATTGATTCATTCCGTAGACCGCCGGGCGGAGCTTGAGACGGACGCCGAGGGCCGCCGCCCGGCTGATCTCCACCGGGCGGTCGAGCTGGTCGAGGACACACGGGCGCGGATGGCCCTCAACGTGACCGACGAGCTCGCGCTCGAGGCGCTCGCCTACCGGATCGCCGACGGCTGAGGGTCGATCTCCCCGAGCCGGGGGGCGAGGCCGTGGAGGTCGAAGGCGAGGAAGCGGTTGAAGCGGGCGTGGTCGGGCCCGTGGAAGTCGGCCGACCCGGTGATCAGCAGCCCGAGCTCGGTCGCCCGCGCGTGGAGCAGGCGGACCTGGTCGGGGGTGTGCGTCGTGTAGAAGGCCTCGACCCCGTCGAGCCCCCAGGCGACGAAGCGGTCGAGCGCGGCCATCACCTGCCCCTCGGTGCCCGGCTCCCAGAACGGGTGGGCCCAGACGGCGAGGCCGCCGGCGCCGTGGATCAGCTCGATCGACCGCTCGATCGACGGTCCGCCGCGGTCGCGGTAGGCCGGCGCCCCGGGGACGAGATAGGCCTCGAGGAAGGTCGTCGCCTCGGCGCAGCCCTCGGCGGCGAGGCGGGCCTGGTTGGCCGGGTGGCGGACGACGGCGGCGGCGAGGTGGGGGCGGCCGATCGGGCGGCCGGCGCGGCGGATCCGGTCGATCGTCGCCTCGTCGACGGCGAGGCCGAGCTCGTCGAAGGCGGTGAGCATGCGCGCGGCCCGGAGGCGCCGCTCGGCGCGGGAGTCGGCGAGCTCGGCGGAGAGGTCGGGGTCGCCGGGGTCGACGCGGTAGCCGAGGATGTGGCGGTCGTCGCCGTCGCCGGTCAGGGCCGAGATCTCCGTGGCGGGGACGACCTGGACGCCGTGGCGGACGCCGGCCTCGACCGCGACGGCCACCCCCTCGAGGGTGTCGTGGTCGGTGAGGGCGAGCAGCCGCACACCGGCGGCCGCGGCGTGGGCGACGACGTCGGCCGGGGACAGCGTCCCGTCGGAGCAGGTCGAGTGGGCCTGGAGATCGAAGTCCGGCACGGCCGCCTGAGCCTATCCAGGCCTGCGGCGGCCGCCGACGGCCTAACCTGACGCTGATGCTCGCCGTCCCGCTCGCCCCCGGCGCCGGCGTCGATCCGGCGACCCGGATCGGCGCCGTCCATCTGACGGTGTCAGACCTCGACGCGGCGGCGGCCTTCTACGCCGGCCCGCTCGGCCTCCACCTCCACTCGCGCGAGGGCGGCGTGGCTCGCCTCGGGGCGGGCGACGACGACTTCCTGGTGCTCACCGAGGACCCCTCAGCGGCGCCGGCGCGGGGGCGGACCGGCCTCTTCCACACGGCTTTCCTCGTCCCGTCGCGGGTCGAGCTCGGCCGCTCCATCGAGCGCCTGGCCCGGGCGGGGGTCCCGCTGACCGGCTTCTCCGACCACCTCGTCAGCGAGGCCGTCTACCTCGACGACCCGGAGGGCAACGGGATCGAGATCTACCGGGACCGGCCGCGCGGGGAGTGGCCGCTCCAGCAGGGTCACATCCGGATGGCGACGGATCCGCTGGACGTCGAGGGTGTCCTTTCGGGAGCGCGGGACGCCCGGCCGACGCCGGCGCAGGTACCGGCGGGGACGGCGGTCGGCCATGTCCACCTGCGGGTGGCCGACGCGCCGGCGGCCGAGGCCTTCTACCGCGATCTGCTCGGACTCGACGTGATGGCGCGCTACGCGGGGGCGTCGTTCCTGGCGGCCGGCGGCTACCACCACCGGCTGGGGATCAACCACTGGGGCAGCGCGGGGGCGCCGCCGCCGGATCCCGGGTCGCGGGGCCTCGACCACTTCGAGCTGGTGGTCGGTGACCTCGAGGGCGTCGAGCGGCGGGCAGGGGACCTCGGCCGGCGGCTCGACACGCCATGGCGACGCACAGGCGGCGGCCTCGAGCTGGCCGATCCGTCGGGCAACCGCGTGCTCTTGCGAGTGTGAAGCCCTCTTTCGTCAATTCTTAGGATTTCGTTAGCGCGCTCAGATGCGGGCGCCATAGAAATCCCGTCGTGGATCCCCGCGACGTCAAGCCGCCAGCCCCGAAGCCGGGACGCCCGCGGGTGATGCCGACGAGGACGGCGGCCGCCGTGATCGGCTCGGTGGCCGCCCTCGGCGGCGCCGGGAGCGCGGCGGCCCAGGTCACGGGCCACCCGGCTCCCGATCGTCAGCGCCGGCAGGGGCGGCGGGCCGAGGCGATGCCGGCGGGCGAGCGCGCCCTGCTGACGCGGGTGTTCAGCGCGCTGAGCGCCCAGGCGCCGGCGATCGCCCGGCCGACCCTCGCCGCCGGCGTCGGCGACGGAACGATCACGCAGGCCGACGAGGACCGCTTCCTCGCCCGCCTGGAAAGCGTCAGGACGGCGGAGCATGGCGCAGGACCGACCGCCGGCGCGGGCCGAGCTGCCGCGCGGGCGGGCGCGCCGCCGAGCCTGGCGGCCCAGACCGTCTTCCAGCGGGCGCTGGCGGCCGTCCGCGCCGAGCTGCCGGTGGTCGCCGCGCCGATGGTCAGCGCGGCGCTGGCCGACGGGTCGATCACCGCGGCTCAGGCGACGCGGCTGAGCGCCCGCTTCGGCGAGGGACCGCGGCTCGGCTTCGGCCTGGTCATGCGGGGCGCCCGGTCGGTCGGGGCGACGCGGCTCCCGTGAGCGTCCGCCCGTTAATCCCCGGGCAATCTCTCCGGCGTAGTCTGAGCCTATGAATCCTCTTTCCGCCCTCTTCAAGAGCAAGACCAGGATGATCGATCCGGCTCACGCGCTGCCGGGTCGCGACAAGGCCGTCCCCGTCCCCGCCAAGCACGCCGTCCTCGGCAACCCGCTGGCGCCGCCGTTCCCCGAGGGACTCGAGCAGGCCGTGTTCGGCCTCGGCTGCTTCTGGGGCGCCGAGCGCCTCTTCTGGGAGCACCCGGGCGTCTACACGACGGCCGTCGGCTACGCCGGCGGCGTCACGCCGAACCCGACCTACGAGGAGGTCTGCAGCGCCTCGACCGGTCACACCGAGGCCGTCCTCGTCGTCTACGACCCGTCCAAGACGACCTACGAGGAGCTCCTGCGCACCTTCTGGGAGGGGCACAACCCGACCCAGGGGATGCGGCAGGGCAACGACGTCGGCACGCAGTACCGGTCGGCGATCTACTGGAACGGCGAGGCCCAGAAGGCGGCGGCCGAGCAGTCGCGCGACTCCTACGGCGAGCGCCTCAAGGGCGAGGGTCACGGCGAGATCACCACCGAGATCGCCGAGGCCGGGCCCTTCTACTACGCCGAGGACTACCACCAGCAGTACCTCCACAAGAATCCCCGCGGCTACTGCGGGCTCGGCGGGACCGGCGTCAGCTGCCCGATCGGGCTGGCCGCCGCCGAGAGCTGATCGACCGTTCGGAGTAAAGGCGCGCGGCCTGGGCGCCGCGCGCCTTGAAACGCTCGGCGCAAGCGGCGCGGAGGGCCGAGACGGGTAGTAGGCTGGGGCCCGCATGTCTCACCGACGGCTGCCCAGGATTCGCCCGCGCTGGGCCGCCGCTCTGCTGGCGCTCGCCGCGGCCGCCGTTCTGGCCCCCGGACAGGCGGCCCAGGCGATAACGACGGCGGCTCCGGTCAACGCCACACCGCCGGTGGTCTCGCCGTCCGCCCCCGTGGTCGGGCAGACGGTCACGGCCACGGGCGACACGTGGATGAACAGCCCGACGAGCTTCGCCTACCAGTGGTTCTCCTGTGCGCCGACCTGCACGGCGGTGGCGACGGGGCCGAGCTACACGCCGGCGGTCGCGGATCTCGGCCACACGCTCATCGTCACCGAGTCAGCGACCAACGCCGTCGGGACGAGCGCGGGCGTCGAGTCGGGCGCGAGCGCCGCCGTCGTCGACGCCGCCCCGGTCTTCGTCTCCGGCCCGTCGATCACCGGGAGCGCCGTCGAGGGCCAGACGCTGGCCGAGGTCCACGGCATGTGGACTAACTTCCCGGCCGCCTTCAGCCTCCAGTGGTACGACTGCGACACGGCGGGCACCAACTGCGCGGCGATCACCGGGGCGACCGGCCAGACCTACGTCCTCGGGCCCGGCGACGTCGGCCACACGATCGAGGTGACCGAGGTCGCGATCAACGTCCTCGGCAGCGCCGGTCCGGCCGGTTCGGCGCCGACCGCGGTGGTCACGCCGCCGCCGGTCCGCCCGGCCAACACCGCGTCGCCCAAGATCAGCGGGAAGACCGTCGTCGGGGGAACGCTCGCCTGCACGACGGGGACGTGGACGGGGACCCCGCCGATCACCTACAGCTACCAGTGGCTCGGCGACGCCAACCTGATCAGCGGGGCGACGGGCAGCAGCTACACGGTGGCGCCGACCGATCTGGCCCAGGCGATCGCCTGCAAGGTGACGGCGACCAACGCGGCCGGGAGCACGACCGCGACGAGTTCCGCCCTCGTCACCACTTCGGCCCCGGCCTGCTTCCAACTGGCGGGGACGACGCTCCAGAAGTGCCGGGCCCGGGCGACCTACGACCTGGCGCGGACGCGGTGCTCGGCGATCTCGACGAAGACGAGGTCCGGGCGCCTGAAGAAGTCGGTGTGCGTCGCCAAGGCCAAGCTGACCTACAAGCGGGCGCTCGCCGTCGTCAAGTGCCAGTCGATCACGAGCGCCCACAAGCGCGCGGCCTGCGTAGCCGCCGCCAAGAAGATCAAGAAGTAGCGCTACCGACGGGGTGACGCTCGGCCAGGCCCTCCTGACCGCCGGGGCCGGCCTCCTCGCCGGAGCCGTCAACGCCGCAGCCGGCGGCGGCACCCTGATCGCCTTCCCCGCCCTCGTCGCGGCCGGGGTCGGGTCGCTCGAGGCGAACATCGCCTGCTCGGTCGGGCTCCTCTCCGGCTACGCCGGCGGGTCGCTCGCCTACCGGCGCGAGCTCGCCGGCCAGGGCCGCCGCGTCCGGTCGCTGGCGCCGGCCGCCGTCCTCGGCGGCGTCGCCGGGGCGCTGATCCTCCTCGCCACCCCCGAGCACTCATTCCGGCAACTGGCGCCGTTTCTGATTCTCGCGGCCTGCGCCCTGCTCGCCGCCCAGCCGCGCCTGGCCGCCCGCCTCGCCGGCCGCCCGGCGGCCGAGCGGGAGATCGGCCCGGCCGTCCTCGGCGGCGTGTTCCTGGCCGCCGTCTACGGGTCCTACTTCGGTGCCGGGCTCGGGGTTCTCCTGCTCGGCGTGCTCGGGATCCTCCTCCGCGAAGGCCTCCAGCGGCTGAACGCGCTGAAGGGGCTCCTCTCACTCGTCATCAACGCCGCCGGCGTCGCCGTCTTCCTCGTCTCCGGGCGGGTGGCCTGGGCCTTCGCGGCGGTCCTCGCCGTCAGCGCCGCCGCCGGCGGGACGCTCGGCGTCTCGCTGGCTCGGCGGCTTTCGGCCGGAATGCTGCGGGCCGGGGTGGTATCGCTCGGCCTGGTGGTGGCCGCCGTCCTCCTATTCCAGGGCTGATCTGAGTACCCCTGGACACGGGGGTCGAGCTAGCTCGCCGATCGTGGCACCGGCGCGAGTACCCTTAGCCGTATGACGACCCTCGACGACCCGGCGGTCCGCGCCCTCCTCGAGGCGCCCAACTGCGCGGTCCTCTCGACCGTGAACGCCGACGGATCGATCCACAGCACCGTCGTCTGGATCGACCTCGAGGACGACGGCGCCCTCTCCGTCAACAGCGCAGTCGGGCGCGTCTGGCCGACCAACCTCGAGCGCGACCCGCGGGTGACCGTGCTCGTCTACGACGCGGCGAACCCCTACGAGTACGTCGAGATCCGCGGCCGGGCCGAGCCGACGACGGACGGAGCCGACGAGCAGATCGACCGGCTCGCGAAGAAGTACATCGGACAGGACACCTACCCGTTCCGCCAGCCGGGCGAGCAGCGCGTCCGGTTCGTCGTCACGCCGGAGCGGGCCCGCCACCAGAAGCAATAGGAGCCTCCGCTCGACCGGACGCGGTCCGTCTAGGACCGACGGCGGCCGGGGACCCGCGAAGTAAGCTGAGGTATGGCTACTTCCGTGGCGAGAACCGCCGGCGCGGACGAGCCGCGACGAGACGGGCGCCTGACGATCGGCGACCAGACCGAGCTCCTGCGCTACATGCTGGAGATGCGGGGGATCGAGCGGCGGGCGATGACGCTCTACCGCCAGGGGCGGATCCCCGGGTCCTTCTACGACGGCCTCGGCCAGGAGGCCGTCTCGGCGGGGGCAGCCTTCGCGATGGCCGCCGAGGACCGCCTCTGCGTGCTCCACCGCGATCTGGCCGCCCACCTCGTCCGCGGGGTCGACCCGACCCGGATCTTCGCCCAGTACATGGGCCGGGCGGCGGGGATCACCGGCGGCCGCGACGGGAACATCCACTTCGGCGACCGCCGCCTCGGCTGCGTCGGGATGGTGTCGATGCTCCCCGACATGATCGTCGTCGCCCTCGGCATGGCGATGGCCTTCCGCCTCCGCGGCGAGCGACGGTGCGCGCTGACCTGGTTCGGCGACGGGGCCACGTCGCGGGGCGACTGCCACGAGGCGATGAACTGGGCCGGCGTCCAGCGGCTGCCGATCATCTTCATCCTCGAGAACAACCAGTACGCCTACTCGACGCCGACCGACCTCCAGTTCGCTGTGGACCCGGTCGAGCGGGCGGCCGGCTACGGCTTCCCCGGCGTGACCGTCGACGGCAACGACGTCGAGGCGATGTTCGCGGCGACCATCGCCGCCCGGGAGCGGGCGCTGGCCGGCGAGGGACCGACGTTGATCGCGGCCGAGACGATGCGGATGCACGGCCACGCCGCCCACGACGACATGCGCTACGTCCCGCCCGAGCTCGTCGACCACTGGCGCGCCCGCGATCCGATCGACCTCGAGGAGCGCCGGCTCGCGGCCGCCGGGGTCGACACCGCGCCGCTGCGCGCCGACATCGACCGCCGCCTCGACGCCGCCCTGGACGAGGCGCTCGCCCTGCCGATGCCGGCAGCCGAAACCGCTACCGACGGCGTCTTCTGCGACGGCCCGGCCGAGCCGATGGGCGACGGGCGGGCGCCGTGGAGCGGATATGCCTGAGATGACCTACCTGGAGGCGATCTCCGACGCTCTGCGCGAAGAGCTCCGCTCCGACGAGCGGGTGTTCCTGATGGGCGAGGACATCGGGACCTTCGGCGGGGCCTTCAAGGTGACCGACGGCCTCCAGGCCGAGTTCGGGACCGACCGGGTGATCGACACGCCGATGGCCGAGACGGCGATCATCGGCGCGGCGATCGGCGCGGCCGTCGTCGGGATGCGCCCGGTCTGCGAGATGCAGTTCGCCGACTTCATCGCCTGCGGCTTCGACCAGCTGGTCAACGTGGCGGGGAAGATGCACTACCGCCAGGGCCTCGCCGTCCCGATCACCGTCCGCCTCCCTTCGGGCGGCGGCTTCTCCGGCGGCCCGTTCCACTCGCAGAACCCGGAGGCCTGGCTGATGCACGCGCCCGGCCTGAAGGTGGTCGCGCCGTCGACGGCCGAGGACGCCAAGGGCCTCCTGATCGCGGCGATCCGGGACTCGAACCCGGTCTGCTTCATGGAGCACAAGAACCTCTACCGGCGGGTCAAGGGCGAGGTCCCGGCGGGGAGCTACGAGACGCCGATGACCGCCCGGATCGCCCGCCCGGGTTCGAAGCTCGTGGTCATCGCCTACGGGGCGATGGTCTGGAGCGCGCTCGAGGCGACCGAGGACCTCGCGGGCGTCGAGGTGCTCGACCTCCGCTCCCTCGTCCCCCTCGACGAGGAGGCGATCCTCTCCTCGGTCCGCCGGTGCGGGAAGGTCGTCGTGGTCGACGAGGCCAACCGGACGTGCGCGGCGGGAGCCGAGGTCTCTGCCCTGGTGGCCGAGCGCGCCTTCGAGCACCTCGACGGGCCGGTCGTCCGGGTGGCGACCCCCGACGCGCCGATCGCCTTCTCGCCGCCGCTCGAGGAGGCGCTCCTGCCCCAGGTCGGCGAGATCCGCGAGGCGTGCCGTGGGCTCCTCGACTACTGACGTGACGATGCCGCAGATGGGCGTCTCGGTCACCGAGGGGACGCTCGCCGCCTGGCACAAGCGGGTCGGCGACCGGGTCGAGCCGGACGAGAGGATCTGCGAGATCTCGACCGACAAGATCGACACCGACATCCCGGCGCCGGCCGGCGGCCGGGTCAGCGAGCTGCTGGTGGCCGAGGGCGAGACGGTGGCGGTCGGGACGGTGCTGGCCCGGATCGAGTCGGAGACGGTGTCCGCTCCCGAGCTTCTGATCGACGCCGGGGAAACGGTGGCAGTGGTCATGCACGCCGTGCCGAGCGAGGCGCCGGCCGCGGCCGGTATCGACGCCGGGGAAG
>JBPCNA010000172.1:0-23411 GCA_051001735.1 Solirubrobacteraceae bacterium | reverse complement strand
CCCTCGACCTCCCGCTGGCGCTGCTCGGCCCGCCGGGGTCGGAGCTCCTCGGCGCGGCGGGCGCCCGCGGGCCCGCCCCGGCGGCAGAGGGGTTCTCCGACCGCGCCCCCCCCTCCCACGGACGGCTCCTTCCCCGCAGCGAGCCCGGCGGCGTGCTCGACGAGGCCGCCGCCCTCGCCCAGGCCGAGCAGATCGCCGTCAACCGCCGGGCGACGGCGACCGACGGCGCGGTCATCGCCATGGCGGTCGAATCGCTGTGCCTCCACAGTGACACCCCGGGGGCCGCCGACCTCGCTCGCGCGCTGCGCGCCCGGCTCGAGCGGGCCGGGATCAAGATCCGAAGCTTCGCCGCGTGACGCCCGAGCTCGCCGTCCGCCCAGTCGGCGACCGCGGGTTCCTCGTCGAGGTCGGCGACAACCGCCGGGTCCACCGTCTGGCCGCCGCCGTCCGCGACCGCTACGGCGACGAGCTCGAGGACGCCGTCCCCGGTGAGGAGACCCTGCTGCTCTGCTGGCGCGACGACCCTCCGGGCCGGGCCGAGCTGACCGCCGCCCTCGGCTCGCTCACGCTCGACGGGGAAGATGTCGTCGGCTCTCCGGACGGGGTGCGGATCGAGGTGCGCTACGACGGAGCCGACCTCGAGGCCGTCGCCGAGGCGCTCGGCGTCGACGTCGAAACGGTGGTAGACCTCCACAGCCGTCGCGAGTACCTCGTCGCCTTCATGGGCTTCGCTCCCGGCTTCGCCTACATGACCGGCGCCGACCCCCGGCTCCACCTGCCCCGGCGCGACGAGCCGCGGCCCCGCGTACCGGCCGGATCGGTGGCCATCGCCACCGCCTACACCGCCGTCTACCCGACCAGCGCCCCCGGCGGCTGGCACCTCCTCGGGCACACCGACGCCGTCCTCTTCGACCCCGACCGCGACCCGCCCACGCTGCTCGCAGCCGGCGCGCGGGTGACCTTCGTGCCCGCATGATCGAGGTGATCCGTCCGGGTGCGCTGACCACCGTCCAGGACCTCGGCCGCCCCGGCTGGGCCCATCTCGGCGTGCCCCCGTCCGGCGCCGCCGACACGCGGTCCCTGCGGTTGGCCAACCGCCTGCTGGCCAACCCGGAGGAGCTGCCGGCGCTCGAGACGACGCTCGTCGGACCCCGCCTGCGGACCGACGCCGACGCCGTCGTGGCGATCACCGGCGCCACCGTCGATGCCCGCGTCGGCGACCACGGGGTCCCGATGAACGCACCCGTCTACCTCAAGGCCGGCGACGCCCTCGAGATCGGCCCGGCCGCCGGCGGGCTGCGCACCTACGTCGCGGTCCGCGGCGGGTTCGCCTGCCCGCTGACGCTCGGCAGCGCCGCGACCGATCTGTTGACCGGGCTCGGACCTTCGCCCCTGCGGGCCGGCGACCGGCTCGCGGTCGGGCCGACCCCGGCCGACTTCCCCGCAGTCGACGTCGCCCCGACGGCGCCGCTCGCCGCCGAGCCGATCCTCGAACTCGTCTTCGGCCCGCGCGCCGACTGGTTCACGGCGGCGGCGCGGCGGCTCCTGACCGGCTCGAGCTACCGGGTCTCGGACACGTCCAACCGCGTCGGCATCCGCCTCCTCGGTCCCGAGCTCAGCCGCGCGCGCGAAGGGGAGCTCAAGTCCGAGGGGATGACGACCGGCGCGCTCCAGGTGCCCCCGGCCGGCACCCCGATCATCCTCCTGGCCGACCACCCGACCACCGGCGGCTACCCCGTGATCGCCGTGCTCCGCCGGGCTGAGCTCCCGATCGCCGGGCAGCTCCGCCCCGGCCAGCGCGTACGCTTCCGCGAGAGCACCGCCGCCCGGCGGCCGTAGAATCGCGGGCCCGCCGTGCCCGACGACCCCCGCCAGGCGCTTCGCGCCCAGCTCGACGAACCCCTACCCGACCGGCTCTGGACGCTGCCGGACGCCGATCTGGCCGACCTCTCCGCCGGCCTGGCCGACGCCCACCGCCGCCAGTCGGCGACGCTCGACCGGTCGATCGACCAGGCGCTCCGCTTCATTCCGTGGCCCCTGCGTGTCGTCGTGCGCAAGGTGCTCATCGGCTGACCCGGTGACGCTCGAAGGCCACGCCGAGGTTATGAAGCTGGCGCGCCTGCTCGGCATGCCGCCGGCGCGTCTCGACTCCCTCGAGGCGCTGGCGCCCGCCGAGGTCCGCGTCCTGCGCGAGCGGGCGACCGACGCCCTCTACGCCGCCGACGGCCACCGCTTCCACCGCGTCGCCCTGGCCAGCCGCCTCCCGCCGGTGGCGCTGACCACGTTCATCGCCCAGCACGCCTTCGGGCCGCTGCTCTGCGCCCGCGTCGCCGGCCTGCTCGACACGCGGCTGGCCGTCGAGATCGCCTGCCGGCTGCCGACCCCGTTCGTTGCCGATCTGGCCGTCGAGCTCGACCCGCGGCGCGCCCGCGACGTGATCGCCGCGCTCCCGCCGAGGCGCATCGCCGAGGTCGCCGCCGAGCTCACGGTCCGCGAGGAGTACATCGCCATGGGGCGCTTCGTCGGCTTCATGACCGACGCGGCGATCGAGGCCTGCTTCGAGGTGATCGACGACACCTCGCTGCTGTGGATCTCCTACTTCGTCGAGGCCAAGGACCGCCTCGACCACGTCGTCGGGCTGCTCGCCGAGGAGCGCGTCCGCGGGGCGATCCGGGCCGCTACGGCCGCCGACCTCTGGCCCCAGGCGCTCGACCTCCTGACCCGCGTCTCGCCGGGCCGCGCCGGAACGCTTGCCGATCTGGCCGCGCTCGAGGACGACGCCGTGCTCGACGGGATGGTTGCCACCGCCCAGCGCGACGGGCTCTGGGATGTCGTGCTCCCCGTCACCCGCCAGATGAGCCCCGACGGGCGGGCCCGCTTCGCCGGCCTCCCCTCGCTGCACGCGCCGGCGGTTCTCCGGGCGATCGTCCGGGCCGCGGCCGACGACGAAGTCTGGCTCGGTCTCGTGCCTCTGGCCGCCGTGCTCCCGCTGGCCGCCCAGGGCATCGTCTGGACGGAGATCGTCGCCGTCGCCGAGACGCTCCGTCCGCCCCGGCGTCGCGCGATGGCCGCACACGCGCTCGACCTCGGGATCGACGAGCTCCTCGCCGGCCTCGTCACCCATGTGCTCGCCCAGGCCGGGCTCCTGTCCCGAGGTCTCGGCCTGGTCGCCGAGCTCGGGCCGGCGCTCCAGGAGCGGCTCGTCCCGCTGGCGGCGCGCCTCGACGCCGACCGGCGGGCGGCGATCCTCGCCCGGGCTCGGAGCCTCCGCCTGGTCCGCAGGCTGGGACCGCTCAGCTCGGCGCTCGAGGAGCTGCCGGCCGGGGAAAGGTAGCCTTGCCCTTCGCCCACGAGTTGGAGGTTTCATGACCGAGTTCACCCCCGTCGCCGCCGAGGCCGGCACCCCAGAGGCCGTGAAGCGGATCCTCGTCGCCGCGGTAGGCAACCAGTGGCTCCAGGACGACGGCTTCGGTCCGGCGGTGGCCAAGCTCCTGCTCGGGCGCCGGATGCCCGACGGCGTGACCGTGATCGACTTCGGCACCGGCGGCCTCAACCTCGCCTACGAGGTGATGGCCGGGTACGACGCGCTGATCCTCATCGACATCACCCGCCAGGGCCACCCGCCGGGAACCCTTTACACGATCGAGCCCGACGAGGAGGAGATCGACCGCCAGATCGCCGCCGGCGCGACGCTCGACCTCCACGGGATGAACCCGACCGCGGTGCTCCGCTTCGTCAAGCAGGTCAGCGGCTCGCTGCCCGCCCGCGTCCTCGTCATCGCCTGCGAGCCCGAGCTCGTCGTCGAGACGGTCGACGAGATGGACATGGTCCTCAGCGAGACGATCAAGGAGGCGATCCCGCGGGCGGCCGAGCTCACGCTGGCCACGATCGACGAGCTCCGCGGGGAGCCTCGGCCTAGTTGACCGACGGGTCGACGGGCATCCGCGCCACCAGCGCGTACTCGCCGCCCTTGCGCTCGAGCACCGCCCGCCAGAGCTCGGCGCCGGCCTCGTTCCACGGGTCCTCCGGGGACAGGCTCTCGACGATCCACGCCTCCTGGGCGAGCTCGGCGTCGAGCTGCCCGGGGCCCCAGCCGGAGTGGCCGGCAAAGCAGCGGGCGCGGCGTACGCCGCCGCCCAGCGTCTCGGGGTCGGCCTCGATGTTGGGCAGGCCGAGATCGCCGTCGATCAGCACCGCCGCCAGCGACGGGTCGTCGAACTCGGCGAGGACCATCACCGCGCCCGGCTCGACCGGCCCCCCGACGTAGAGGCGCTCGTGCTCCTGGCAGACCGGAGCCAGCCGCTCGACGGCGTCGGCCACCAACAGCTCGGAGGGCCGGTTGAGGACGAGCCCGAGGGCGCCGTCCTCGTCGTGGGCGGCGATCAGCACCACCGTTCGGGCGAAGTTGTCGTCGAGCAGAGCCGGCGAGGCGATCAGGAGCTTGCCGCGGAGCGAATCCACCGCTACACCGTAGCCCGAAAGCGCCCGGGGGCGCCAGAGCCGCGCGCTACTCTCAGGGAGTGGCCATCGCGACCACCCACTTCACCGACCCGGGCTGCCCGTGGGCCTACTCGGCGAGCCCGGCGCTCGCCGCCCTCGCGTGGCGCTACGGCGACCAGCTCGACTGGCGCCTGGTGACGATCGGTCTGACCGAGGACGCCGGCCAGTACCTGGAGCGCGGCTACACGCCGCTGCGCCAGCTCCACGGCTACATGATGTTCCGCGACCGCTTCGGCATGCCGTTCTCGACCGTCCCGCGGGCCCGCATCTCGGCGACCGCCCGCGCCTGCCGGGCGATCGTCGCCACCCGTCTAGAGGCCCCCGCCCTCGAGCACGCGGCCTTCCGCGCGCTCCAGTTCGGCGCCTTCACCGACTCTGTCGTCTTCGACGAGGACGTCGACCTGCTCCGTGCGCTCGAGCGGGTCGAGGGGCTCGACGGCGCCGCCGTCGTCGCCGCGCTCGACTCGCCCGAGGTGACCGAGGCCTACGAGCGCGACCGGGCCGAGGCGCGCACCGCCGCCGGCAGCCCGACCGAGTTCCAGGGCAAGGCAGCCGAGACCGACGGCGCTGTGCGCTACACGGCCCCGTCGCTGATCTTCGAGCAGGACGGCCGGCGCCTCGAGGCCGGCGGCTTCCAGACGATCGAGGCTTACGACGTGATCATCGCCAACCTTGACACCACGCTGGAGCGCACGCCTCCGCCCGAGACGCCGCTCCCCGCCCTCGAGCGCTTCGAGGGCGGCCTGACCACGCAGGAGGTGGCCGCGGTGATGGCGGGCGGCCTCGAGGCGCCCGATCGCCGGGCGGCCGAGCAGGCGCTCGCCGAGCTGGCCTGCGCCGGCGCGGTCACCCGCATCGCCCTCGGCGATGACGCGCTTTGGCGCGTGCGCCGGCCGGTCGCGGGCGACGACGCCGACGGCGCCCGGGCCGCGGCCGTCGTCGTCGGCTAGCTCCGCCGCGCGGCCGCCGTGCTGCCCTTCTGGGTGTCGATCGCCGTCCTCTCCCTCGCCCAGGGCGGCCTCGTCCTGCTCCCGGCCGCGCGCCCCTTTCCCGTCCTCGACCGCCTGCGCAACCGCTGGTGGGCGGTCATCCCGGCGGCCTCGGTCGGCGGCGTGGTCGCCGGGGTCAGCGCGACCGGTGACGCCGCCACCGCCCTGACCTACCTCGCGCTCGGTGGCGTCCCCGTCCTCGCCGGGGTGGCTCTCGGCCGGGCGGGCCGCGGCGGGCGGCCGGCGGTGGCGCTGGCCGTAGTGCCCGTCTTCGCCGTGGCCTGGGCGACCCGGACGTCGCTGGCCGGGCACACCGCCGCCCTCCTGCTCACGGCCCTCAGCTGCGTCACCCTCGCCGCGCTGCTCGCCGCCGTCGCCCCGGCACGCTGGCTCAAGGTGGGGATCGTGGCCATGGCCATCGTCGACGCCGTCCTCGTCGCCGCCGATCTGCTCCAGGCGCCCAACCAGGTGCTGAACGCCGCCGCTCCGGGGGCGGGGCTCCCCCAGCTCCAGAGCGTAGTGTTCGGCTCGGCCCAGATGGGCTACGGCGACCTGTTCATCGCCACCGCCCTCGGCGCTCTCCTCGCCGCCGACCGGAGCACCCAGCGCCGGGCCGCGGTGTTGACGGCGGGGTTCGCGCTCGCCTTCGACGCGCTGTTCCTGGTCGCACCGGAGCTGCCGGCGACGGTGCCGATCGCGGTGGCGCTGGTCGTGCTCGAGCTGCGGGCCCGCCGCCGCGCTGCCGCCCCGGACGCCGTCAGCCGCCGCCCGGCGGTCGCCGGAGTGCTCGAAGCCCCCTGACCGGGGCCGAATCAGCGCCGCCGCTGCTCGGCCCGGGCGAGCAGACCGACGATCGGGAGCTTCACCTGGCCGTGGCGGAGACCGAGGGCGGCGCGGGCGGCGTTGGCGCCGCACGTCCCGTGGACGCCGCCGCCCGGATGGGCCGAGGCCGACGCGAGGAAGAGCCGCCGCACCGGCGTGTGGGGGCCGGCGGCGGCCGGCGTCGGACGGAAGATGAACTGCTGGTGGAGCTGTGAGGTGCCGCCGTTGATCGCCCCGCCGACGAGGTTGGCGTTGGCCGCCTCCATCGTCGGCGGCGTGAACACGTGGCGGCCGCGGATGAGGGCACGGAAGCCCGGGGCCAGCGCCTCGACCTCGGCCTCGATGCGCTCGGCCATCCGCTCGGTGTCCGACTCGTCCCAGCCGCCGCTGATGCCGCGCCCGGCATCGCCCTTGATGTGCTGGGGGACGTGGGTGTAGGCCCAGGCCGTCTCGGCCCCGGCCGGTTGGCGCGTCGGGTCGAAATGGGCGTACTGGCCCATGACCAGGTAAGGGCGCTCGGGGACGAGCGACCGCGCCAGCTCACCCGAGTGCTTGGCCAGGGCGTCGACGTCCTCGCCGACGTGGATCGTCCCAGCCGCCCGCGCGGGCTCGGCCGCCCACGGGATCGGCGCGTCGAGCGTCCAGTCGACCTTGACCGTCGCGCTGTCGTATTCGAAGCGCTCGAGGTCGGCAAGCAGGCCCGCCGGGAGATGCTCCTCGCCGACCAGGCGCTGGTAGAGCTGGGGAGCGCCGACGTCGGCCAGGACCGCCCGCCGGGCGCCGAACTCCTCGCCGGAGACGGTCGCCACCCCGGCGGCCCGGCCGCGGCGGATGAGAATCGACGCGGCCTCCTGGCCGAAGAGGATCTGCCCGCCGCGGGCGGTCAGCCGGTCGACCATCGCCCGCGTCAGCTGCCCGGCGCCGCCCTCGGGCACCGGGAATCCCCGCTCCTGCCCGAGGGCGGTGAGGACCCAGCCGTAGGTGCCGCTCGGCGGCGTGTCCGGGCCGAGGTCGGCGTGGAGGGCGCTCCCGGCGAGCAGTCGCCGGCCGCCCTCGCCGGCGAAGCTCTCCTCGCCCATCCGCCGGACGGTGAGCAGCGAGAAGCGGACGAAGTCGACGAGCTCGCGCGGGCCGAGCCGCCCGGCCAGGCGAAGCCCCGAGACCACCGGGGGGAACGGGTCGAAGAGCGTGCCCAGGAGGTGTTCGCCGACTCGCTCCCAGAGCCGGTAGAGGTCTCGCCAGGCCTGGCCGTCGCCGGCGGCGAAACGCTCGAGCGAGGCGGCGGTCAGGTCGAGGTCGGTCGAGAGGATCGGGCAGTCGCCGGCCCGGCTCGGATGGGCGAGCACCGTGTCGCTGCGCACCCACTTGAGCCCGAACTCCTCGAGCTCGAGCCCGCGTATGTGGGGCGAGGCGGCGCCGAGGGGATAGAAGGAGGAGAAGATGTCGTTGGCGTAGCCCGGCTCGATCAACTCGGCCGACCGGACGCTCCCGCCGGGCCCGGGCGCCGCCTCGAGCACGAGCACCTCCCAGCCGGCGTCGGCCAGCAGGTTGGCGGCGACGAGCCCATTCGAGCCCGAGCCGATGACGATCGCGTCGGCGGTCATCGCGCGCCCCGACCGGGCGGCCCGGAGCGCGGCGGCCGGGTCACCGGGCCCCGTCGACGGCTGGCCGGCGCCGGCGGACGTCCCAGCGGGTCGGCCGCTCGGACTCGGTCATCGTCGCCGTGCCCTCGGCGAGCTCCTTGAGGCGCTGGAGGGACCGCTCGTTGCGCCGGCTGACGAGGAGGTCGGTGAGCGGGTTGAAGACGAGCATCGACAGCCGGTCGCCCGGCCCCTCGGTCATCGTGACTTCGGTGCCTCGCCCCCGGCGGCGGAGCTCGAGCGTGACCCGGGCGGTCCCCATCGGGCGGGCCTTGGCCTTGATCTGGAGCATCCGCGGCGGTTTGACCGCTTCGACCACCGTGTGGTCATTGATCTTCAGCGGCCCGACGCCGACCGCGTGGTGGAAGGCGCTCCCCTCCGCCGGCCAGTCGGGGTCGAAGTCGCGGATCTTCTTGGAGCCGACGACCCAGAAGGCGTACGTGTTCGGGTCGGCGAGCACGGCGAACACCCGCCTCGGCGAGGCGTCGATATGGCAGCGGTTGCGAGACACTCGGCTCCGGTTCCTGGGGCGTGGCCCCGCGGGTTGCACGTTTGAGTATGGCTTCCCCGAAGTCCGGCTCCCCCAATCGCCGGGTCCGGCGCCGTTCGATTGCGGTTCCCCGGTGGACGAGAAGCGCCGGCCCGGGACTCGCCTCCGCCGTTCGGGCGCGGCGGACTCCCGGGCCGCCCGGCTAATAGCATCGCCTACGCGATGCCCCTCGACGTAACCCTCCCGGACGGCAAGACCCTCGAGCTCTCGCAAGGCGCCACCGGCGCCGACGCGGCCGCGGCGATCGGGCCGGGTCTGGCTCGGGCGGCCCTGGCGATCGAGGTCGACGGCGCCCCCCGCGACCTCGCCCGGCCGCTCGAGGATGGCGCCCGGATCGCGATCATCACCACCTCGAGCGGGGCGCCGGCGCTCGAGCTGATGCGCCACGACGCCGCCCACGTCCTCGCCGCGGCGGTGACCGAGCTCTACCCGGGGGTGAAGATCTCGATCGGTCCGCCGATCGACCAGGGCTTCTACTACGACTTCGAGTTTCCGGAGGGGGTCGTCCTGTCGGAGGCCGACTTCCCGGCGATCGAGGCGCGGATGCGCCAGCACGTCAAGGCGGGCGAGACCTTCGTCCGCGAGGACGTCTCCGTCGCCGAGGCTCGCGACCGCTTCGCCCGCGCCGACCAGCCGTACAAGGTCGAGCTGATCGACGACCTCGTCGCCGCCGCCGACCCCGACGCGCCGCTCGAGACGGTCTCGCTCTACACCAACGGGCCGTTCACCGACCTCTGCCGTGGGCCGCACGCCCCGACCACCAAGACGGTCAGGGCGTTCACGCTCCAGTCGGTCGCCGGGGCCTACTGGCGCGGCGACTCGACGCGGACGATGCTGACCCGCGTCTACGGGACGGCGTTCTTCTCCAGGGAGGATCTCGCCGCCCACCTCGAGCGCCTCGAGCAGGCCCGGGCCCGCGACCACCGCAAGCTCGGCCGCGAGCTCGGCCTGTTCCACTTCAACGAGCGCTCGCCCGGGTCGGCCTTCTGGCTGCCCAACGGGACGACATTGTGGAACACGCTCGTCGCCCTGTCGCGCGAGCTGACGGCCAAGCACGGATACGACGAGGTCAAGACGCCGCAGCTCTACGACGCCGAGCTCTGGCGGATCTCCGGCCACTGGGACAAATACCGCGAAAACATGTTCATCACCGAGTCCGAGGGCCGCCAGATGGCGATCAAGCCGATGAACTGCCCGGGCCACTTTCTCCTCTACAACTCCCAGCGCCATTCCTACCGCGACCTGCCGGTGCGCTACGCCGAGCCCGGCCTGCTCCACCGCAACGAGGCGTCGGGCACCCTCCACGGGCTGCTGCGGGTGCGTCACTTCACCCAGGACGACGCACACATCATGTGCACCGAGGACCAGATCCAGGCCGAGGTCGCCGGCTGCCTCGACATGGGGTTCGAGATCTACCGGATGTTCGGCTTCACTCCGGAGCTCGAGCTCTCGACCCGACCCGAGGTGCGACTCGGCGACGACGCGCTGTGGGACCGGGCCGAGGGCGAGCTCACCCGCGCGCTCGAGAGCCGCGGCCTCCCCTACAAGGTCAACGAAGGCGACGGCGCGTTCTACGGTCCGAAGATCGACCTCCACATGACCGACGCGATCGGCCGTTCCTGGCAGCTCGGCACGGTCCAGCTCGACTACGGGAACCCCGAGCGATTCGACATGACCTACACCGGGGCCGACAACGCCGAGCACCGCCCGGTGGTCATCCACCGGGCTCTGATGGGTACGTTCGAGCGCTTCATCGGCATCATCACCGAGCACTACGCCGGCGACTTCCCGGTCTGGCTGACCCCGGTACAGGCGATCGTCCTGCCCATCTCCGACCGCCTCGCGCCGGTGGCCGCGGTCGTGCTGGCGACGCTGAAAGACGCCGGCATCCGCGGCGAGCTCGACGACCGAACCGAGTCGGTGGGGCGCAAGATCCGCGACGCCGAGCTGCGCAAGATCCCCTACATGCTCGTGGTCGGCGATCGGGAGGCGGCCGACGGGACGGTCGCCGTCCGCGAGCGCCACCACGGCGACGTCGGCAGCGTGCCGGTGCCCGAGCTCGTGGCTCGCATCTCGGCTCGGTCGCGAGACCGCTCAGCGTAGGGGATGCCCACCCTCGAGCTCCGCACCCGACCGCCCGGTCGGTCTCCACGTGGCGCGTTTGGAGGTCCCGCTCTCCGGGGGCCGCGGCTCACACTGCGACAACCGCGGCTCCTACCGCCCCGAGGCGGCGGCGCCTGGTCGCGGATGGAGGCCAGGTTCTCCGAGCACCTCGGCGCCGGCGGGCCGCGCTGACCGACGGCCGGCCCGTCGGTCGGCAACGCACGTCGACGTCGCCGACCGGCGCTCGGGCTCAGTCGCGGGCGCGGAAGGTGATCACGCCGGTGTCGCAGGTGATCATCGTCCCGTCGGGCTTGCGGACGGCGAAGGCGAAGTGGGCGGTGCCGGTGACCTGCGTCGCGCGCTTGTTCACCCTGCCGGAGATCGAGCCCACGTAGTCGGTGGCGGCACCGTCGGTCTGGGTCACGAGGCCGGTGTCGTAGCCCGCCCGGAACGCGCCGCTCCCCGAGACGGGGATCGCCCGGAACGAGTCCCAGTCGGTGTACGCGCTGCCGTCACTGCACTTCTGGGTGTAGCCGATATACGACTGGGTGACCTGGCGTCCGTCGCGGGAGAGGACGACGGAGACGTGGCCGCTCGGCGTTGGGGCGATGAAGCTGGTGCCGGCGAGGGCGACGGCGGGCGCGGCCACGGCGATCGCGGCGGCGAGTCCGACGGCGGCGCGGAGCGCGGTGCGCCGGCCGGGCGCCGACGGCAAAGGCGGGAGCATGGTGACCTCCTGGTGTTCCTCGGGGTGTCCTAGAGATCCGACCGGTCGAGCATCCCGCCGCGGGGGCCGCGATCCCAGGCCCCCAAGGGTGTGGCGTCCACACCACGGGCGCGGTGCGGCGAGAAATCCCACTCGTCGACAGAACCCGGCTATACTCGGTGGCCTTGGCTTCAGCGACATCCACCACGCAGCGCGGCCGTACGGCTTGACGCGCTCGCGGCTCCATTGATGGCCCACTCCGCGATCCCGCGCACGCGGATGGCTGAACGGGACGTTGCCTAGTGCCGGTTCCCCGTAGGTTCGATCGTCGTCCCCCTGAGCGGGACACGACCCGGATCAACGAACGCATCCGCGTACCCGAAGTTCGTCTCATCGGTGAGGACGGCGCCCAGATCGGCGTCCTCAAGATCGACGACGCGCTCAAGTACGCCCAGAACCGGGATCTCGACCTCGTCGAGGTCGCGCCCGAGGCCAAGCCGCCGGTCTGCCGGGTCCTCGACTACTCGAAGTACAAGTACGAGCAGGCCCAGAAGGTCAAGCAGGCCAAGAAGCACCAGCAGCAGATCACCATCCGCGAGATCAAGTTCCGCCCGAAGATCGCGCAGCACGACTACGACACCAAGAAGGGCCACATCGAGCGGTTCCTCAAACACAAGGACAAGGTCAAGGTGACGATCATGTTCCGGGGGCGCGAGGTGACCCATCCCGAGCGCGGTGTGATGATCCTCGACCGCTTGGCCGAGGAACTGGCCGAGTTGGCCATCGTCGAGCAGCGTCCGATCCAGGACGGGCGCAACATGACGATGATGCTCGGGCCCTCGAAGGCGGTTCTCGCCGGCCAGTTCGACGACAGCAAACGCGGCGAGGTCACCCAGGAGGACCTCGACGGCGCGGCGAACGGCTCGCTCACCGACGGCGAGACCGTCGAGACCGCCGCGCTGACCCTCGACGGCGCCGACGCCGCCGATGCCCAGGCGTCGACGCCGCCGGCCGAGCCCGCCGTCAATGGCGGCCCCGCCCCCACCCCGGTCGCCCCCGCGGCCGCTCCGCAAAAAATACGTCGGACGAAGCCGCCGCCCCGGACGAGCGAAGCTATGGCCGAGCTTCCGCCGCGTCCGGATCGCCAGTCGCCCGACGACGCTCCGGCGCTCGCCGAGGCGACGCCGAAGTCCCGCTGAGCTCACCCCCGGGGCGCGTCCAGCCGCCGCGCCCGCTAACCTAGGACGCCGCGATGCCCAAGATGAAGACCCATTCCGGCGCCAAGAAGCGCTTCAAGGTGACCGCTGGCGGGAAGGTCCGCGGGTGCCACGCCTACACCAGCCACATCCTCGGGAAGAAGTCGCCCAAGCGCAAGCGCACGCTCGGCCAGCCGGCCATCCTCTCCGATCATGACGTGCCGCGTGTCAAGAAGCTGCTGGGGGTGGGCAAGTGACCCGCGTCAAGCGGTCGGTCAGCGCGCGCAAGAAGCGCCGGGCCACGCTCGAGCGGACGAAGGGCTTCCGCGGCGAGGCCAACTCGAACTACAAGCGGGCCAAGGAAGCGCTGATGAAGGCGGACGCCTACGCGTACCGCGATCGGCGCAACCGCAAGCGTGACTTTCGCCGGCTCTGGATCACCCGCATCAATGCGGCCGCCCGGCAGAACGACATGAGCTACTCGACCTTCATCCACGGACTGGCTCTCGCCGGCATCGAGCTCGACCGCAAGGTCCTGGCCGACATCGCCGTGCGCGACCCCGAGACCTTCCGCCGATTCGCCGACGCCGCCCGCGAGGCGTCGGCTGCCTGACCGCAACCGCCGACACACGAACCTCCCGGGCGCCGCTTCCTTCGAGGACGGCGCCCTTTTTTATTCGATGATCACCTCCGCCGACAACCAACACCTCAAGGAACTGCGCAAGCTCGCCCGGCCCGCCGGACGGGCCCGCAGCGGCCGCTTCGTCGCCGAGGGAGAGGACCTCCACGCGGCGGCTGCGGCCGCCGGCTGGGAGCCCGTGGTCAAGCTCTGCCCGGCCGGCCTCGCCCCCGACGACGGCTGGCTCGAGGTGGCGCCCGAGCTCCTGGCGGCCGCCTCGACGCTCGGCTCGGGCGCCCGGGCGATCACCGTCTTCGCCCAGCGATGGGCTCGGCAGGCCGTCGGGCCGGTGTGCGTCTACCTTCACGGCGTCGGCGACCCCGGGAACGTCGGGACGATCATCCGCGCGGCCCACGCCTTCGGCGCCGCCTCGGTCGCCCTCGGTCCCGGCTGCGCCGACCCGTTCGGGCCGAAGGCGGTGCGGGCGAGTATGGGGGCGATCTTCTCCGTCCCCGTCGCCCGGGCCGGCGTCGCCGAGCTCCCCGGCGAGCTCGTCGGGTTGGACGGAGCGGCGCGCGAGCCGCTGGCCGGGCCGTTCGCCGCCGAGCTCACGCTCCTGGTCGGCGCCGAGCGCGACGGGCTCGGACCCGAGGTGCTCGCCGCCTGCGACCGGGTGCTGGCGATCGCCCAGGCCGCCGGGCACTCGCTGAACGCGGCGATGGCGGCGACGATCGGGCTCTACGAGGTCTCGCTGATCACATCACCTAGGATGGCCCGGCGATGAGCGCGACCGAGCGAATCGCCGCCGTCCGCGGCGAGGCCGAGGTGGCGATCGCCGCGGCGGCCGACACCGGCGCGGTCGAGGAGCTGCGGGTCCGCTATCTCGGCCGCAAGGCCGAGCTGCCCCAGCTCCTGCGGGGCGTGGCCGGGCTCCCGCCCCAGGAGCGGGCCGTCGTCGGGCGCCAGGCCAACGAGGCGCGGAAGGCGCTCGAGGGGCTGATCGCCGCCCGCGAAACCGTGCTCGAGGGCGCCGAGCTCGACCGGCGGCTCGTGGCCGACCGCGTCGACGTCACGCTCCCCGGCGACCCGCCCCAGCCAACCGGGCGCCTCCACCTCCTGACCCAGACGCGGCGGGAGATCGAGGACGTCTTCACCGGCCTCGGCTTCGCGATCGTCGAGGGCCCGGAGATCGAGCTCGTCCACTACAACTTCGACGCCCTCAACCACGACGTGACCCACCCGGCGCGGGCCCGGAGCGACACGTTCTACGTCTCCGACGACGTCCTCCTGCGGACGCACACCTCGCCGATGCAGGTCCGCGTGATGGAGCGCGAGCCGCCGCCGCTCTACGTGATCGTCCCCGGGCGGGTCTACCGCCCCGACAACGACGCGACGCACACGCCCCAGTTCCACCAGATCGAGGGGCTGGCGGTCGACACGGGGATCACGCTGGCCGACCTCAAGGGCACGCTGCTCGCCTTCGCCCGGGCGATCTTCGGGGACGAGCGCAAGGTGCTCCTGCGGCCGCACTTCTTCCCGTTCACCGAGCCGAGCGTCGAAGTCGACGTCTCCTGCTTCGCCTGCGACGGCGGCCAACGTCGCGACGGCTCGCGCTGCTCGCTGTGCAAGGGCTCCGGCTGGCTCGAGGTGCTCGGGGCGGGGATGGTCGACCCCAACGTCTTCGACCACGTCGACCGCCTCCGGGGCGACGCCGCCTACGACCCCGACCGGGTCCAGGGCTTCGCCTTCGGCCTCGGCATCGAGCGGATCGCCATGCTCAAGCACGGCGTGCCCGACCTGCGCCTCTTCTACGACAACGACATGCGCTTCCTGAGGCAGTTCTGACCGTGCTCGTCCCCGTCGCGCTCCTGCGCAGCTTCAGCGATCCGCCGCTCTCGACCGAGGAGCTCGCCGCCCGGCTGACGATGACCGGCACCAAGGACGAGCGCGTCTTCCACCACGGGGTCAGCGTCCCGGCGGGGTACGTCGTCGGCCACGTGCTCGAGGCCGCACCCCACCCGAACGCCGACCGCCTGCGGGTGTGCACGGTCGACATCGGCGAGGCGGAGCCGGCGACGATCGTCTGCGGAGCGCCCAACGTCGCGGCCGGACAGACGGTGGCGGTGGCCCGGCCGGGGGCCGTGCTCCCGGGCGGCGACAAGCTGCGCAGGGCGAAGCTCCGCGGCGTGGTCAGCGAGGGCATGATCCTCTCGGAGTCGGAGCTGGCGATCGGGGTGGAGCACGACGGAATTCTGGAGCTCGACACGCCGGCTCGGCCGGGCACGCCCTTGAGCGACGTCCTGCCGCTCGGCACCGACGTGATCGAGTTCGAGATCACACCCAACCGGCCCGACTGCCTCGGCGTCTACGGGATCGCCCGGGAGGTCCATGCGTCGACCGGGGCGCCGCTCGCGCCGCCGCCGTGGGGGGCGCCGGCGGCCGGGGCGGAGGGCGGCGCCGGGGGCGCCTCGGTCGTCGTCGAGTGCCCCGACCTCTGCCCCCGCTTCATGGCCCGGGCCTTCGAATCGGTCCGCATCGGGGCGTCGCCGCCCTGGCTCAAGGCGAGCCTGCTCGCCGCGGGGATGCGTCCGATCAACAACGTCGTCGACATCACCAACCATGTGATGCTGGTCACCGCCCAGCCGCTCCACGCCTTCGACCTCGATCGGGTGGCCGGGCGGCGGCTGGTCGTCCGGCGGTCCCGCGACGGCGAGCCGGTGCGGACGCTCGACGGCCAGGAGCGGCGGCTCGACTCCGAGACGGTGGTCATCTGCGACGACGACGGGCCGACGTCGATCGCCGGCATCATGGGCGGCGCCCGCTCGGAGGTGTCCCCGGATACGACGTCCGTGCTGATCGAGGCGGCCACCTGGATCGGCGCCAACATCCAGCGCAGCTCGGCCCGGCTCGGGCTGCGCAGCGAGGCGTCGGGGCGCTTCGAGAAGGGGCTCGAGCCGGAGGCGGCCGCCGAGGCGCTGGCCCTGGCCGGCGACCTCCTCGTCGCGCTGTGCGACGCCCGGGCGCTCCCCGGCACGATCGACGTCGGCGGGCCCGGCCCCCCGCCCCGGGTCATCGGGCTGCGGCCCGAGCGCGTCCGCGGCCTCCTCGGCGCGAGGATCGGACCCGACCGCTCCGCCGAGATCCTGACGTCACTCGGCTTCGGCGTGGCCGCCGGTGAGCCGGAAGGCGTGCTCGACGTCTCGGTTCCCCCCTTCCGGCGGGCCGACGTCACCCGCGAGGTCGACCTGATCGAGGAGGTCGCCCGTATCGACGGGGTCGACCGGCTCCCGGCCACGTTGCCGCCGGGGCGCCCGGCCGGTCGCCTGACCCACGCCCAGCGGGCCCGCCGCCGGGCCGAGGACATCCTCGTCGGCCGCGGTCTCCACGAGGTCGTCGGCTGGAGCTTCGCCGCTCCCGAGCTCCTCGACCGCCTCCGCCTGCCGGCCGGCCATCCGATGCGGCGGACGGTGACGATCGCCAACCCGCTGTCGGATCCCCAGTCGATCATGCGCCCGACGATCCTCGGCTCGCTGCTCGACATCGCCCGCCACAACGTCGCCCGCGGCGCCGGCGAGCTGGCCATCTTCGAGTCGGGCTCGGTCTACCGCAGCCGCCGCGCGGCGCAACCCGGGGAGAGCCCGGCCGACGAGCACCACGCCCTCGGCGGGCTCCTGACCGGGGCGGCCGGCACGTGGTCCTGGAGGACGGGCGCGCCCCCACCGGCTGACTTCTTCGCCGCCCGGTCGCTCGCCGCCGCCGTGCTCGACGGCCTCCGCGTCGACTGGTCGATCGCCGCCATGACCTGGCCGTTCCTCCATCCCGGCCGGAGCGCCGAGGTGCGCGTCGGCGACCCGGCGTCGATGTCGACACGGCGGATCGGCTTCGTCGGCGAGCTCCACCCGGCGGTGTCGGTGGCCTGGGACCTCAAGCAGACCGCGGTCTTCACCCTCAATCTCGATGTCGTTGCGGCGGCCGCCCCGAGCGTGATCACCTACCGCGACTTCGGCGACTTCCCGGCCGTGCTCCAGGACCTCTCGGTGATCGTCGCCGAGGATGTCGCCGCCGAGTCGGTCGTCTCGGTCGTGCGCGACCACGCCGGTCCCGACCTGGCCTCCGTCTCGGTCTTCGACGTCTACCGGGGTGCTCAGGTGGGGGAGGGGCGCACCTCGCTCACCCTTCACCTCGAGTTCCGCGCCGCCGACCGGACCCTGACCGACGAGGACGTCGCCGCCCGCCGGGCGGCTATCACCACCGCCCTGGCCGAACAGGTGGGGGGCGAGCTCCGTGGCTGAGCCCGACGCCGGCGCGGGAGGCGGTACCGCGGGGCCCGGCGCCGCGGGGCACCCCGCCGCGGGGCCCGGCGTCGCGGGGCCCGGCGTCGCGGGGCGGCCCCGGGTGGTCGTCGCCGGAGCGACCGGCTTCGCCGGGGCGCTGGCCGCCAACCTGCTCTGGCGCCACCCGGACTTCGAGCTCGCGGCGATCACCGCCCGGTCGCAGACCGGCCGCCGGCTCGACGACGTCTACCCCCGCTATCGGGTTCCGCTCGCGCTCGAGGAGCTCGACCTCGACCGCCACGGGGACGTCGACGCCGCAGTGATCGCCTACCCCCACGGCGCCTCGGCGCCGGTCGTCGCCGCGTTCGCCCGTCGCGGGGTCCGCGTGATCGACCTGAGCGCCGACTTCCGCCTCCATGACCAGACCGTCTACGAGCACTGGTACGTCCCGCACGCCCACCCGGAGCTGCTCGAGCGAGCCGCCTACGGCCTGACCGAGCTCCACCGCGAGGAGATCGCCGCCGCCGCGATCGTCGCCTGCCCGGGCTGCTACCCGACCGCAGCGCTGCTGGCCCTCGCCCCCCTCGCCGAGGCCGGCCTGCTCGCCGATGTCGTGATCGACGCCAAGCAGGGCGTCTCGGGCGCCGGGCGCGAGGCCACCGAGATCACCCACTACGTCTCGGTCGACGAGAATGTCCGGCCCTACAAGGTCGGCGCGCACCGCCACATGCCCGAGCTCGACCAGGAGCTCGCGGCCCTCGGGGCCCCGCTGACCCCGGCCTTCACCGCTCATCTGGTTCCGCTCGATCAAGGTGAACTCATCTCCTGTTATGTCATTCCGACCCGGCCGATCGATCGGGACGAGTTGGTCGCCCTCTACCGCGACCGTTACGCTGGGGAGGCCTTCGTCGAGCTCGCGGCCGGCCCGCCGGGGGTCCGCGAGGTCCGTGACACCAACATCTGCCGGATCCACGTCCATGCCGACGAGCGGACGGGCAAGGTGTTCGTCTTCGCGGCGATCGACAACCTCTGGAAGGGGACCTCGAGCCAGGCCGTGCAGAACCTCAACCTGATGTTCGGCTTCGACGAGCCGCGGGGCCTCGTGTGAGCCCCTTCTTCGCCTCGCGCTGGTGCGAGCGGCCGGCCCACGTCCGCGAGCTCGATCCGGCGGCGCCCCTGCCGGCCGGCTTCCGCGCCGCGGGTGTGTCCTGCGGCCTCAAGGCCGAGGGCCAGCTCGACCTCGGGCTGCTCGTCTCCGACGCTCCGGAGACGGTCAGCGCCGCCCGCTTCTGCGCCTCGGGGGTGCTGGCCGCGCCGGTGCTCGTCTGCCAGGGCCGCTGCCGCCTGGACGCCCTCCGGGCCGTGGTGGCCAACTCGGGCGGGGCCAACGCGGCCACCGGGCGGCGCGGCCTCGACGAGGCGGCCCGCGTCCAGGGGGCCGGAGCGATCGTCGCCGGGGTCGAGGCCGACCAGGTCGCCGTCGCCTCGACCGGGGTGATCGGCGTCGTCCTGCCGGGGCGGCTCGTGGTCAGCGGCCTACGCGACGCGCAGCAGCAACTGCGCCCGGACGGCGCGGCCGACTTCGCCGCGGCGATCAGGACGACCGACGCCTTCGACAAGCACGCAGCGCTCGAGGTCGAGCTGCCGTCGGGCACCGTCCGGCTGAGCGGACAGTGCAAGGGGGCGGGGATGATCTCGCCGCGCTTCGCGACGATGCTCTGCTTCATCGAGACCGACGCCGCGCTCTCGGTCGAGACGGCCGACCTCCTCCTTGGGGTCACCGTCAAGCGATCCTTCGACCGGATCTCGGTCGACGGACAGCTCTCGACCAACGACACGGTGATCCTCATGGCCAGCGGCGCGAGCGGCGTCCTCGTGGCGCCCGAGTCCGAGGACGAGCTCCGCTTCGGCGAGGCGCTCGACGGACTGCTGCGCCAGCTCGCGCTCCTGATCGTCGCCGACGGCGAGGGCGCCCGGCGGGTCGGGCGGGTGGTGGCCCGCGGCGGCGACGGCGGCGATGTCGAGCGGGTGGCGCGGGCGGTGGCCGACTCGCCGCTCGTCAAGACCGCGCTCTTCGGTGCCGACCCCAACTGGGGGCGGATCGCCCAGGCGATCGGCGGGGCGATGCCCGGGCGGGCGCCGGTGTCGTTCGACATCGCGATCGAGGGCGTCACCGTCTGCGCCGACGGCGCCGCCGTGGCCCACGACGCCGAGGCGCTCGGACGGGCGGTGGCCGGCGAGGAGGTCGAGTACGAGGTGCGCCTCGAGGGGGAGGGCGCGGAGACCGAGGTCTTCTTCTCCGACCTCTCCTACGACTACGTGAAGATCAACGCCGAGTACACGACGTGAGGGCGGGGCTGACATGCGCGACGTAGGCACCCTGCTCGAGGCGCTCCCCTACATCCGCGACTTCCACGGGCGGACGATCGTGATCAAGTACGGCGGGGCGGCGATGGAGGATCCCGGGCTCCGGGAGGAGTTCGCCCGCGACGTCGTCCTGCTCAAGTACGTCGGCATGAACCCGATCGTCGTCCACGGCGGCGGACCGGAGATCACCTCGTACATGGAGCGGCTGGGGATGACCGTCGAGTTCGTCGACGGGCTCCGCGTGTCCGACGAGGCCACGGTCGAGATCGCCAAGATGGTGCTGGTCGGGAAGCTCAACAAGGACATCGTCCTGCGCCTGAACCGTCACGGCCAGCCGGCGGTCGGGCTGTGCGGCGACGACGGGTCGCTCTTCCGCGTCCGACGGCGGAGCTCGCCGAGCGGCCAGGACATCGGCTTCGTCGGCGAGATCGAGCGAGTCGACGTCGACGTCATCCGTCACATCGCGCAGGACTACATCCCCGTGGTGGCCACGGTCGGAG
The DNA here is from genome assembly GCA_051001735.1 of Solirubrobacteraceae bacterium. Taxonomy (GTDB): domain Bacteria; phylum Actinomycetota; class Thermoleophilia; order Solirubrobacterales; family Solirubrobacteraceae; genus Palsa-513. The sequence continues at coordinate 3,145 of JBPCNA010000172.1, read as the reverse complement.
CCGACGGCGACGGCCAGTCCTACAACGTCAACGCCGACCCGGCGGCGGCGGCGGTGGCCCGGGCGATGAAGGCCCACAAGGTGATCTTCCTGACCGACGTCGCCGGCTGGCTGGCCGACCCGGCCGACCCGGCGAGCCTGATCGGGCAGACGACGGTCGACCAGGTCGATGCGGCGCTGAACCGGGTCTCCGGCGGCATGCGGCCGAAGCTCGAGGCGTGCGTCACCGCCGTGCGCGGCGGGGTCAACGCGGCGCACATAGTCGACGGCCGGGTCGCCCACTCGCTCCTGCTCGAGCTTTTCACCAACGACGGCATCGGCACCAAGGTCTCGCCCGAGCCATGATCGCGACGAGTGTCGACTGGGCCGACGACTACCTGACGGCGAACTACGCGCGCCTCCCGGTCGAGTTCGTCCGCGGCGAGGGCAGCCGGCTGTGGGACGCCGAGGGCCACGAGTACCTCGACTTCCTCACGGGCATCTCGGTCTCCTCGGTCGGGCACTGCCATCCGGCGGTGGTCGCCGCGATCCGCGAGCAGGCCGGCCGTCTCCTCCACGTCGGCAACCTCTACTACACCGAGCCGATGTCCCGGCTCGCCCGCCGGCTGGCGGAGAGCGCGCTCGGCGGCCGCGTGTTCTTCACCAACTCGGGCGCCGAGGCGGTCGAGGCGGCGCTCAAGTGCGCGCGCAAGGCCAAACAGGGCGGGACGATCATCTCGGTCCACGGCGCCTTCCACGGGCGGACCTACGGCGCCCTCTCGGCCACGCCGCAGGAGGCCAAGCAGGCGCCGTTCGCGCCGCTGGTGGGGGGCTTCCTCGCCGTCGCCGCGACCTCGGAGGCGCTCCGAGGGGCGGTCGACGACCGCACGGCGGCGGTGATCCTCGAGCCGATCCAGGGCGAGACCGGCGTCCATCCGCTGCCGCCCGAGGTGCTGGAGACCGCCCGCGAGCTCTGCGACCGTCACGGCGCCGCGCTGATCTTCGACGAGGTCCAGACCGGCCTCGGGCGGACCGGCACGCGCTGGGCCTACGAGCAGACCGGCGTCGTGCCCGACCTCCTGACCACGGCCAAGGCGCTCGGCGGCGGACTGCCGCTCGGGGCGCTGATCACCGGCGAGCGGCTGGCTGACACGTTCGCGCCCGGCGACCACGGGTCGACCTTCCCCGGGGGCCCGACCGTCTGCGCCGCCGCCCACGCCGTCCTCGACGTCCTCCTCGACGACGCCGTCCTCGCCCGCAGCCGCGAGCTCGGCGAGCGCCTGCGCGAGGCGCTCACGGTGATGCCCCGCGTCACCGCGGTCCGCGGTCGCGGGCTGATGATCGGCTTCGACGTCGACGTCGAAGCCCCCCGGATCGCCCGGCGCGCCCTGCTCGAGGAGCGGCTGGTCATCAACGCCACCGGTCCGGTGACCCTCCGCCTGCTGCCGTCCCTCCTCGTCGGGGAGGACGACTGCGGCGAGGCGCTCCGCCGGATCCACCGGCTGCTCGGCGAGTGACCGGACGGCCGGGGGACCGACCGGCCGCCGAGCTCGCCACCGCGCGGCTCGTCCTCCGTCCGCTGCGGTCCGCCGACCTCGCCGCGCTCGTGGCCTACCGGCGCGACCCGGACGTCGCGCGCTACCAGTCGTGGGATGTCGACTACTCGGCGGCGGACGCCGAGGGGCTGCTGGCCGAGGTGGGCGGCGTATCGCTCGGCGACCCCGGGGCCGGGCTCCAGCTCGCCGTCGTCGACCGGGGCAACGGCACGCTGGTCGGCGACTGCTACAGCCGGGTCGGCGTCGACCCGCCGGCGACGGCCGAGATCGGCCTGACGGTGGCGCCGCCCTTCCAGGGACGCGGTCTCGGCCGGGAGGCGGCCGGCGCGCTCGTCGGCGCCCTATTCGCCCGGTACGGCCTCCACCGGGTGCTCGCCCAGGCCGACGAGCGCAACCAAGCCATCCACCGCGTACTCGCCTCGCTCGGCTTCCGCCTCGAGGGGCGGCTCGTCGAGGCCGACTGGTGCAAGGGCGAGTGGACCACCCTTCGCGTCTACGCCGTGCTCGAACGGGAGTGGGCCGGAGGATGAATTCCCCGGTCGCCGCGGTCTACGTTTCTCCGAGGAGTCCCACGACGGCGAGGAGGCAATAGTAACCGAACGCCGCCGGCGGTGTCTTATCGACCATCGGTCAACAAGCAGGAATCGGAGGCTTCCAGATGGATGCGCTGAGGCGCTGCTGCCGGTCGGCGGTGCGATTTGCCGGTGAGCATTTCCGGCTCCTGGCCGGACTCGGTTTGCTCGCCGGCCTCGGCCTGACGCTCGCGGCAAACCGCCGCGCCGTCGCCGGAGTCGACTGGTCGATCGATCCGCTGGCCTTCGCCGGGTCGATCGCCCTGCTCGCCGGCGCCCCCCTCGCGCAGGCGCTGACCCTGCGCATCGCCCTCCGGCGACTCGGCGCGGCGGCGCCGGGCGTGGCGACGCTGCGGATCTGGGCCCGCTCGTTCGTCCTCCGCTACGAGCCGAGCGGCGCCCTCGGGTTCGTCTACCGCACCCGTCAGCGCGAGCGGCTCGGCGCCACGACGCCGCAGGTGCTCACCGCGAGCGCCTACGAGCAGCTCGCGGCGGTGACCGCCGGCGCGCTCGTCGCCCCGGCGGCATTCCTCGCCGCCGGCCTCCATCCGCCGCTCCTGGCCTGCGTGCTCGCCGTCGCCCTCGGGGCGGCCGCCTGCGCGGTGCGGCCGGCGCTCCTCGGCGACCGCCTGTCGCGCCGGCTCGCCCGCCGCGGCGTCGCGGTGGTCGGACCGCTCCGCGGGCGGACACTCGGCATGATGGTGCTCGTGAATGCCGCCGGCTGGGCGGCCACCGGGCTCGGCCTCGCGGTGCTCGCCGGCGGCCTGCTCGGATCGACGCGGGCCCCGGCCGGCTTCCTCCTGCTCGGCGCCTTCGCGCTCTCCTGGGTCGTCGGGGTGCTCGTGCCGCTGCTTCCGGGCGGCCTCGGGCCGCGCGACGCGGCGTTGGCTATCGCCCTGGCCCCGGTGATCGGCCCGGGTCCGGCCGGCGTGCTCGTGGTGGCGCTGCGGGTCGCCTCGACGGCCGGCGAGGCCGTCGCCGTCGGCGCCGCCGAGGGCACCGCTCTCCTGCTCGCCCGGCGCCGCGCCGCCCCCCGGCC
>JBPCNA010000171.1:0-26911 GCA_051001735.1 Solirubrobacteraceae bacterium | reverse complement strand
GGCGAGGAGCTCGCCGCTCTGCGCCTCGACCATCGCGTAGCCGCGCTCGAGCGTCCGCGCCGGGTCGTGGGCCGAGAGGGCGAGGGCCAGGCGCTCGAGATCGCCGGAGCGCCGCCCGCGGCACTCGGCGCCCGCCGCCTGCGCCTTGCGGGCGACGACCAGGGCCCGGCCGGCGTTGCCCAGGCGCTCGGAGGCGAGCCGTCGGCGCGAGCTCGCCCGCAGCTCGCGCAGGCGTTGGTGGAGGGCCGCACGGTGACGGGCGACGTGCTCGGCCGGCGCGCGCGAGAGCGAGGCGAGGGTCCGCGCTCGGGTCAGGACCGCCCACCGGGCGTGGGTCTGGAGGCGCCGGGCGGGGGCGGCCAGGGCCAGCCGGGCCTCGCCGCAGTGTACCGGGACGGCCGCCTCGGCCGCGTGGGTCGGCGTCGAGCAGCTCGCCGCCGCGACGTCGTCGAGCAGGGTCCGATCGCTGTGGTGCCCGACCGAGGCGATCACCGGCACCGGGAGGAGCGCGACCGTCCGGCAGAGGGTCTCGTCGCAGAAGGCCATCAGGTCGACCAGCGAGCCGCCGCCCCGGGCGACGATGATCACCTCGACGCCGCCGAGGGTGGCCAGATCGCGCAGGGCGGCGGCGATCCGTGGCGCCGCATGGCGGTCCTGGACCGGTGTGAAGGCCCAGATCACGCGGCCGCCCCAGCCGCGCCGGGCCAGCCCGGCGAGGACATCGTCGCGGGCCTTGCCGGTCTCGCCGCAGACGACGCCGATCGTGCGCGGCAGCCCCGGCCGCGGCAGCCGCTTCTGCGGCTCGAGCAGTCCGTCGGCGGCCAGCCGCCGGCGCAGCCGGGCCACCTGGGCGAGCAGGTCGCCCTCGCCGGCGATGCGAAGATCGCTGACGGTGAAGGAGAATGACGGCGACGAGGTGGCGCTCCCGGCGTAGTAGTCGCAGCCGCCGGCGAGCACGACGCGGACGCCGTCGGCGAGCTCGCCGGTGACCGCGGCGAGGCGCTCCCAGTCGTTGCGCCACATGGCGCACGCGATCGCCCCGTCGGCGTCGCGGAGCTCGAAGTAGACCCGCGCCGCGGTCGGCGGCCGGAGGTTGACGATCTCGCCGACCAGCTGGATGCGGGCAAAGCCGCGGAGCTGCTCCCGCAGGCCGGCGACGTAGCGTCCGACCGGGAAGGGGCCGGGGAGCCGCGAGCCGGGAATGCCGGTCGGGGGGGCGGCGGGGACGAGGGCCATGGGCTCCGAGGGTAGCGCGTGCCCCCGACGCCGCTCCCCTGCCTCAGCGGTGCTTCAGGGGCCGGCGAGGGAGGGCAGCGCCCGCTCGCCGTCCTGCGCCTGGCCGCCGCGCGATTCACCGTCGTAGCCGAGCTGCTCGAGGCGGCGGATCTCGGCGACCCCGGCGATCCGCGCGGGATGGTCGGGCGCGAGCGGGGCGATCAGCTTGAGGATGCGGTTACGCAGCTGCAACGCGAAGTGGGGCGTCGAGGCTCCGCTCAGCTGGCGGATGTCCTCGAGCGTGACCGCGTGTTGGGGGTCCGCCCGTTCTGGGGTCTCGGCTTCGCTCAATGGACGGGGAGGATCTCGAGCAGCTTGTCGGCCTGGGTCTGGGCGGCGAGGGAGATCACGTCTCCGTCGCCGATCAGCCAGGCGTGATTGTACGCCCCGTGACCAGGGTCGTTGGCGTAGCCGGGCTCGATGTCGCTCAGGTACTGCACGACCGCCGGCGACAGGTCGGCGCCGTTGTGGTCGACCAGCAGCAGCGCGCCGTAGGTCCCGCTCGCCGAGAGTGCGGCGGCCGCCGGTCCGGCGAGCGGCTGCTGGGCGCTGGCCAGCACCACGCCGCCCTTGCCCTGGGAGACCGGCCCCCAGCCGAAGTCGAGATCGCGGTAGCGGGCGAGGGCCACGGCGGTGGCCACCGGGTCGGGCCCGGCGACGCGCTTGACCCGGCCGAGCTTGCGCAGCGCCCTGATCGCCGGCCGCCCGACCTGCGAGCCCGGCCCGATCACGTAGATCCGCGGCTGCTGGAGGCGGCCGATCGCGTCCCGCGTCTCCGGCGGCACCGAGTCGCGACTGACGAAGAGGATCGGGTCGCCGCTCTTGGCCGACCAGGCGGCCGCGGCCATCGCGTAGGCCGGGGCGTCGCTGCTGACGACCATCACCCGGTTGTCGGCCGACCCGCGGACTCCGGCCACGTAGGCGGCGACGCCGGCGGCGAGCGCGGCCGGGTTCACGCCGGTGAGGTTCACGGTCTTCCCGGCCGAGGGCCGGGCGGTGCCGCCGACCCGGATCACCTGCGCCGGATTGAGGCGGGCGAAGGCGGCGCCGCCGGCCGAGCTCATCGAGCCTCCGTCGGTGAGGATCAGCGGCGCCCGCACCGGCGGGCTCATCAGGACGCTGGCCACGAGCGCCGCGTGCCAGTCTCCGGCGTCGGCCAGGGCGACGGCCTGGGGGCGCTCGGCGCCGCCGGGATAGACGGCGGCCGCGACGGCAGCCGACTCGGCGAGCGGATCGCCGGCGGCCACCCGGGCGGTGTTCTTGGTGGCCAGCAGCGGATAGCCGGCGACCAGCGGCGTGTCGCCGGCGCCGGCGGCGCTGATCGAGACGCTGCCGGGGGACCCGAGTGCCCGGACGACGATGACGACGACGAGGACGGCGATCACCGCGAGCAGCCCGATCGACGTGGGGGTGCGCAGGGAGGCCGGGATCGGCAGCGCGGCGATCCGCGGGAACGGGCCGCGGCTGCGCAGCGGTCGCCGCGGCGACCGGGCCGCGGCGTCGCCCGGGTCCCTGCGCCGCCGTCGGGGCAGCCGGGGGCGGGGAGGCCGGGGCAGCCGCCGGCGTCGGCGGCTGGTCGTCTCGGGGGCGGGCGCTTGCCTCGGCGCGCGCTCGGCGCGGCGGATGCGCGGGAGTCGGGGACGGCGCATGCCGGCGGACAATACGGTGCCGGCGCGCCGGGGGCGGCAAGCATGTCCCGCCGGCCGACGTCTATCGTTGGCTTCAGATGACCGAGGTCTCAGCCCGCAACCGCATCGCCATCGACGTCGACCGGACCCTCTGCTTCGGATTCGGGGACTGCGTCGACACCGCCCCCGAGGTGTTCGGACTCGACGACGAGGACATCGCCTACGTGCTCGACCCCGACGCGGCCGACATCGACATGATCGTCGAGGCGTCGCAGAACTGCCCGGTCGACGCGATCATCATCTGCGACGAGTTCGGGGTTCAGCTCTACCCATAGGCTCCGCCGGAGTTGTTGCAACTTTGCTGCACGAGAAGTTGCGGTTCTGGTACGTTGCCGCTCGAACGCCGAATCTTCAGTTCGACGCTGAAGAACGGGGGACCCGAGTTGTTCTGGGGCGAATCTCACGGTCATCCGTGGGGAGCGCGGCTCTGCCGCGCCAGCCCGTCAGCTAACCCCGCAGGCCGACGAAAGAGGTTGCCGGGTGCGGTTGCGAACGATCTGGGTCGTTTTCATGGCGATCGGTCTCACCGCGCTGAGCGCGCCGTCGGCGCTCGCCAGGACGAAGGCGGCCACCGTCAACAACGGCGGCGCCGCCTACTCCGACGCGACGCCGGCGCCCGCCCTGACTCCGGCGGCCGGCCCCGCCCCGGCGGCGTCGGCGGCCCCGGCTCCCGGCCCGACCGACCCGGCCAACACCGGCGGCCAGGCCTACGGCATGGTCGGCCCGGTGATCCCGACGGTGACCGTCCCGGGCACGGTCGCCAAGATCCTTCCGAGCGGCTACGCCGCCGCCCCGGCCGGCGCCCCGGTCGCCGTGCAGGCGGCGATCTTCGCGGCCAACCAGATCGTCGGCCGCCCCTACGTCTACGGCGGCGGCCACCAGTCCTTCGTCTCGGCCGGCTACGACTGCTCGGGCACCGTCTCCTTCGCCCTCCACGGCGCCAACCTGCTGGCCACGCCGATGGACTCGAGCGAGTTCATGCGCTGGGGCGTGCGCGGTCCGGGCCTCTGGATCACGCTCTACAGCAACCCCGGCCACGTCTACATGACGATCGCCGGCATCCGCCTCGACACGAGCACGGCCGGCGATCCGTCGCGTCTCTCGGGTCCGCGCTGGCGCCCGCTGCTGCGCTCGAGCCGCGGCTTCCGGGTCCGCAGCCTCGCCGGACTCTGAGCCGCCCGCCGCGCCGCCGGGGCGGCCCCGGGCGCCGCGGCGTGCCGGGTGCGGCCGTCGGCTACGCTAGGCCCTCCACCCGACCAGGAGGATCAGATGCCCGGCTTGACGGGACGCATGTCTACGATCGTCAAGGCCAAGGTCTCGAAGCTGCTCGACCGCGCTGAGGACCCCGGCGAGACGCTCGACTACAGCTACGAGAAGCAGCTCGAGGCGCTCCAGAACGTCAAGAAGGGCATCGCCGACATCGTCACGTCGAAGAAGCGCCTGCAGATGCAGGAGGCGACGATGCAGCAGCAGGTGGTCAAGCTCGACACCCAGGCCCGCCAGGCGCTCGCCGCCGGCCAGGAGGATCTGGCGAAGGTCGCGCTCGAGCGCAAGCAGACGATCCAGGCCGAGCTCCAGAGCCTCGACACCTCGATCGCCGAGCTCGAGAGTCAGCAGGAGAAGCTGACCGCCTCCGAGCGCAAGCTGCGCTCGAAGATCGAGGCCTTCCGCACCAAGAAGGAGGTCATCAAGGCCCAGTACTCCGCCGCCGAGGCCCAGGTGCGGATCTCCGAGGCGGCCACCGGGGTGGGCGAGCAGATGGCCGACGTCGGCCTCGCGATGCAGCGGGCGGTCGACAAGACCGAGAACATGCGGGCGCGGGCCAGCGCGGTCGAGGAGCTCGAGGCGGCCGGCACCTTCGACGACCTGACGGCGCTCGGCTCGGGCAAGGACGACATCGACCGCCAGCTCGAGCAGATGGGGAGCTCGAGCCAGGTCGACGACGAGCTGGCCAAGATGAAGGCCGAGCTCGGCGGCGGCTCGGCCGCGCCGCCGCCCCAGCTCGGCTCGCATACGGGCAAGGGCCCGGCCGAGCCATGATCGTCCGCATCTTCAGCGACGACCAGTACCGCGTGCCCGACGACGTCGTCGACCGTATGAACAAGCTCGACAACGAGTGCGTCGCCGCCGTCGAGGCCGGCGACGAGCCCCGCTTCCGCGCCTGCTACCAGGAGCTCCTGGCCCTGGTCAAGACCGAGGGGGAGCAGTTGGCCGACGACGCGCTGACCGGGTCGGACCTGATGCTGCCCCCGGCCGACATCACGATGGACGAGGCCCGCGAGGAGTTCACCGGCGAGGGGCTCATCCCCGGTTGACCGGGGCGGGCGCGGCGCGCTCGAGGAACGCGAGCTGGTCGGCCACGGACCGCTCGAAGCCGTCGCCGACGTAGATCTCGAAGTGGCCCCCGGCGTAGCGGCGCACCTCCGACCGGGGCGCCCGGGCCGCCGCGGCGAGGGCCGGGGCGGGCGGCGTGATCAGGTCCTGCTCGGAGATCTGGACGAGCCACGGGCAGGTGATGCGTCCGGCGCGCCGGCTCGGCCGGTAGAGGCCGATGCGCAGGCCGGCGCGGGCGGAGAACGAGTTGTTCCACGGCTCGCCGGGCGCGAACATCGCGGCGTAGCCGGGCACGGCGTCGGGGGTGCTCATCGCCGCGGTCGTCCCCGGCGGCCCGACCAGGGGGATCAGGTGGGGCTCGGCGCCGCGCAGCCGGCCCAGCTCGTCGAGCAGGCCGGCGGCGGTCAGGCGCACGGCGCTCGCCAGGCCGAGCGCCCGGATCGTCGGGAGTCCGTCGACGAAGGGGTTCTGGGAGATCGCCGCGGCCAGCCCGTGGTCCTCGGCGGCGATCGTGGCGACGTGGCCGCCGCTGAACGAGGTGCCCCAGGCGACGATGCCCGCCGGATCGATCCCGCCGAGCGAGCGGGCGAAGGCGATCGCCGCCCGCCAGTCGTCGAGCTGGCGGCCGATGTCCAGAAGCTGGCGCGGTTGGCCGCCGGAGTCGCCGAAGTGGCGGTAGTCGAACACGAGCGCGGCGTAGCCGGCGGCGGCGAAGCGCTCGGCGAAGGCGTCGAGGCGCGCCGCCCGCGTCGCCCCGAAGCCGTGGGCGAGGACCACGCACGGCGCCAGCGGGCCGGCGCCGCCGGGCCGGTAGAGCCAGGCGGCGATCGGCTCGCCGTGCGACAGGAAGCTGACCTCGGCGCGCGGCGCCGGGGGCCCCGCCGCCATCAGCCGACCGCCCGGGTCGAGTACGTAGCGGTCATCGCGCCACGGAATCTACCGGGCTCGCCGCGCCTCCACTGAGCAACGGCTAAAGCCGCCGCGCCTGCTGCCGATGGGGGGGTATGCCAGGTGCACCGCTCAGCAGCTCCCGTCGCTCGCCCCGGTTCACCGCCGGCGCCACCGGCGATCGGGAGTGGCCGGAGCGGTCTCCCGGCGCACGCGTGCCCGTCAGCGGACGGGACGAGAACCCAAGCCGCGCGAGCGACGGACGGCCACGAGCCGCCACGACGCGAGCGCGGTGCACGAATGCCCATGGAGGCAAACATGTCCCAGCCCGTTGAAGACCACCGGCGCCGGGGGCGCGGCCGCTTCGCGCGACTCGCGCTGGCCGGCGTCCTGACCGCCGGCAGCCTGGCCGCGGTCCCCGCCGCCGAGGCGAGCACCAGCCACACCCTCTCCAGCGCCCGCAGCCACATTCGCAGCGCGGACGCCGCCCTCCACAAGGTGGTCGCCGGCGCCGGCAGCGGCTCGGTCAGCGTCCCGCTGGCCGCGCTCGAAGCGCAGCTGAAGGCGGCTGGGCACGACACGGCCAAGCTCCTCAAGCAGGCCCACCACACCTCCTCGCTCCGCGTCGCCGCCGCGACCGCCGCGACCAAGCTGGCCTCGCAGGAGGGCCGCGACGCCGCCGCCCTGACCCCGCTGGTCAGCCAGCTGACCGGCTCCCCGCAGACAGATCTGGCGGGCTTCCTCGCCGCCGTCACCGCCGGTCGCGAGCAGGCGCTGAACGTCGTGTCGCAGCTGATCGGCACCCTCCCGGCCTCGGTCCAGAGCCAGGTCGCCGGCGTCGTCGCCGAGCTCTCGAACGCCGGAACCGGACAGGTCGGCCAGCTCGCCGGCTCGTTCTCGCCCGGATCGATCGCCTGCCCGGCGATCGACGCCGTCAGCACCGTGGTGGCCACCGTCCTGACCTCGGTCCAGGCCGATCTCACCCGCGTCCAGTCGATCCTCTCGTTCCTGCCGGCCGGAGCCCAGGGCGTCTTCAGCTCGATCCTCTCGGGTCTCCCCGACCAGCTCAACTCGCTCGTCGCCACGCTCAAGCAGGCGTTCGACTGCCCGAGCTCGACCCCGGTCACCGGCGTCACCAGCGGCGTCGGCGGCGTCACCAGCGGCCCCCTCGGCGTGGTCAGCTCCGTCCTCGGCGGGGTCACCCAGCTCGTCCAGTCGCTGCTCGGGAGCTTCCTGCCGGGCATCGGCGCCGGCACCACCCCGGGGCCGGTCACGGTTCCGGCTCCGGTCACGGGGCTGCTCGGTCAGGTCACCAGCCTGATCCCCGGTCTCGGCAGCCTCTTCGGCGGCTCGGGCGGCGGCGGCCTCTTCGGCGGCTGAGTCCAGGCGCACGCACCCGAGAACAACTCCATCGGCGCCTCGGCCTCCCCCGGCCGGGGCGCTGCTGGTTTCCTCACCGCACGCCGCGGCCGGGCGGGCCGGCAACGCGAGCCCGCGACGAGTCCCTCAGAAGGGGATGCCCCAGAGCGGGAACCAGCGCTCGATATCAGCCTCGATCGGCAGCTCCCGCTCGACCTGAGCCTTGATTCGCAGCTCGCGCTCGGTCGCCCGGGCGCCGTCGCCGGCTGGGACGAACGGATACCAGGTCCCGCGCTTGTAGTTGTAGATGAAGTAGATCTTCCGGCTCCCCGGCCCGCTGAAGGCGAACACCGCGCAGAGCACCCGGTCGCCGTAGCCGCCGGTCTCCAGGGCGCTGGAGACGGCGTTGACCGCCACGACGAGATCCTCGAGCTCCGGGTCGCGGATGATCATCCAGCGGTAGCCGAAGGCGTCGTCGAAGCTCTCGACGGTGGCGCCGACCTCGCCGCCGGTGGCCTTGACCACCTCCTCCATGTCCCTGACGATCGACTCGAAGTCGCTCGTCGCCAGCGGCTGGAAGACGATCCCGGCCACCCCGTCGGCCTTGATGGCGTACTCGCCCTCGAGCGTGACGTAGGCGGTCGAGAGGGCGAAGAGGCGGTCAGGCGCCGGCCCCTTGACCTTGCGGCGGCCGGTGAGGGCGTCGCGGAGGCTCATCCGCGCTGGAGCTGGGCCTCGAGGCGCGCGAGTGCGGCGAGCCGCTTGGCGAGCGGAGGATGGGTGGCGAAGAGGTTGCCGACCGAGGTCTTGACGGCCGGCGGGATGATGTAGAAGGCGGCCAGCTCCTGGGGCGCCGCGCGCAGGTCCTGGAGGGGGACGTGCTTCATCGTGCCGTCGATCTTGAGCAGCGCCGAGGCGAGCGCGCTCGGGCGCCCGGTGATCACGGCGGCGCCGCGGTCGGCGGCGAACTCGCGGTAGCGCGACAGCGCCTGCATGAGGACGAACGAGACCGCGTAGACGGCGACCGAGACGATCAGCACGACGAAGAACGAGCTGTCCTCGTCGTCGTCCCCACCGCCGCCGAAGAAGAACCCGAACTGGACGATCATCGAGGCGATCGACGCGAAGAAGGCGGCCACCGTCATGATCACCACGTCCCGGTTGATCACGTGGGTCAGCTCGTGGGCCATGACCGCCTCGAGCTCGGCCGGCTCGAGCAGGCGGAGGATCCCCGTCGTCGCGCAGACGGTCGCCGACTTCTGCGACCGGCCCATGGCGAAGGCGTTGGGCATCGACGTGTCGACCACCGCGACGCGCGGCTTGGGCAGGTCGGCCTGGACGCAGAGCCGCTCGATCGTCGCGTGGAGCAGCGGCTCCTCCTTGGCGGTGACCTCGCGGGCGCCGGCCGCCCGCAGGGCGAGCTTGTCGGACGCGACGATCTGGAAGAGGAAGAGCCCGCCGGCCACGATCGCCAGGGTCACCGCCCCGGCCCCGGAGGCGAACAGCACGGCGATCAGCACGACGTAGACCAGGCCGAGCAGGAACATGGTCAGGAGCATCCGGGCCTGCAGGCCCGTGTCCCGGCCGAACGTCGTTCGCTTGGCGGCCATGCGGCCATTGTGGCAGACCCGAAACCGCTCCCGGAACACCCGGCAGCGAGTCGCCGCGCCCGTCGTGGAGGGCGCGAGACGTTTCCGCTAAAGGTCCGCGGCGTTTCTGCCGAAGAGGGGATCGGAGATGCAATCGACGCTGCCACCGAGATGCGTGCCGACCGCTCGCTGATTCCGGGCCTCGGTGCCGCGGTCTCGCTCGTGGCCGCGGTCGCCTGCGCGTTCTTCGTGACCGCCGCGCTCGTCGCCTTCCACAGCTGGCCGCAGATCGCCTCCAACAGCAACGCCCGCGCTCTCGTCGTCCACGCCGACAAGGCGGCCGCCCGCGCGCTCGTCCTCCCCGCCCGGGCCACCGCGCCGCGGGCCGTCGTCGCCGCGCCGGTGCGGACCGTCCCCGTGACGCCGACCCGCCCGGTGGTCGTCGCCGCGCCGCCGACGAGCATCCCGAAGGCCCACCACGTCGTCACGGTCAACCCGACCACCACCGCAACGCCGCCGCCCGTCGTCGGGAAGCCGGTCAAGCCGACCGCGACGACGCCGGCCGCGCCGACGGTGCCGGGCGCGCTCGCCGGAGCAACGCAGACGACGACGAGCAACGTCAGCGGCGTGGTCAACGGCCTCACCAACGGCCTCGCCGGCACGGTCGCCCCGGTCAGCCCGCAGCTGGCCAACACGGTCACGAGCCTCGGCGCCGGCGTCAGCGGCGCGGTCATCTCGATCGGCAACAGCCTCGCCCAGCTGCTCCTCGGGCTCAGCCCCTCCCAGCAGTAGCGCCGGAGGCGGGGCGGCCTCCCCGCGGCGATCGGAGCGATAATCGCGGGCGCATGGCTACCGCCCAGTCGCTCTCCCACGTCTTTCCCCTCGGCAGCCGGGTCAACGCCCGCGGCCGGCTCGAGGTCGGCGGCTGCGACACGATCGAGCTCGCCCGCGAGTTCGGCACCCCGGCCTACATCGTCGCCGAGGACGATCTCCGGGCCCGCGCCCGCGCCTACGTGGAGGCCTTCCGCGGGGCCGGCGTCCCCGACTTCCAGGTCACCTTCGCCGCCAAGGCCTTCCCCTGCACGGCGGTCATGGCCCTCTTCGCCGAGGAGGGGCTCGGCTGCGACGTCGCCTCCGCCGGCGAGCTCCATCTCGCTCTGCGCGCCGGTTTCGACCCCGGCAGGCTCGTCTGCCACGGGAACGCCCGGACTGATTCGGAGCTGGCGTCGGCGGTGGCGGCCGGCGTCGGTCTCCTCGTCATCGACAACTTCGACGACATCGACCGGCTCGAGCGGCTCGGTGCGCGCCAGCGGGTGCTGATCCGGGTGACGCCGGGGGTGGCCGGGGAGACCCACGCGAAGATCTCGACCGGGCAGGCCGACTCGAAGTTCGGGCTCGGACCGCACGACGCGCGGCGGGCGATCGAGCGGGTCGCCGGGGTGGCGGGCCTCGAGCTCGCCGGGCTCCACATGCACATCGGCTCGCAGCTGCTCGACCTCGCCCCCTTCCGGGCGGCGATGGAGGTCCTCGGCGAGCTCGGCGACTTCCCCGTCTACGACCTCGGCGGCGGGCTCGGCGTCGCCTACTCGCCCGAGCAGAGGCCGCCGTCGATCGAGGCCTGGGTCGGGGGGATCGTCGCCGGCGCCGCCGAGCTCTTCGGCCCCGGGCGGCGGCTCCTCGTCGAGCCGGGGCGGTCGCTGGTGGCGGCCGGCGGGGTCACCCTCTACACGGTGGTCACCGTCAAGCACAACGTCTCGACCTGGGTCGGCGTCGATGGGGGGATGTCCGACAATCTCCGCCCGATGCTCTACGGCGCCCATTACGAGGCGGAGATCGTCGACCGGCTCGGCGGCGGGACGGTCTGCCACGTGACCGGTAAGCACTGCGAGTCGGGCGACGTGATCGTCCGCGGGGCGCGGCTCGCCGACCCCCGCCCCGGCGACGTCCTCGTGACCCCGGCGACCGGGGCCTACGGCCACGCGATGGCCAACAACTACAACGGCGTGCCCCGCCCGCCGGTCGTCTTCTGCCGCGACGGCGAGGCCCGCGTCGTGGTCCGCCGCGAGACGCTCGACGACCTCCACGCCCGTGACGTCTGAAAAGGGCGAAGCCGCGGCGGTCCGGCCCTTCGGGGTCGGGCTCCTCGGCCGGGGGACGGTCGGCGGGGCGTTCGCGGAGCTGCTCGGCGCCCGGGCGGACCGGATCGCCCAGCTGACCGGGCGCCGCCCCGAGCTCCGCGGCGTGCTGACCCGGAGCGTTGGTTCCTTCGAGGAGATCCTCGAGCGGTCCGAGCTGATCGTCGAGCTGATCGGCGGGATCGAGCCGGCGCGGGAGTACGTGACGCGGGCGCTGCGCGCCGGCCGCCACGTGGTCACCGCCAACAAGCAGCTCCTCTCCCAGCACGGCGAGGAGCTCTGGGCGCTGGCCCGCGAGCACGACGTCCGGCTCGGCTTCGAGGCGTCGGTGGCCGGTGTCGTCCCGGTGATCCGGGTGCTCCGCGAGTCGTTGGCCGGGGCCGACGTCCAGCGCATCCACGGCATCGTCAACGGGACGACCAACTTCATCCTCAGCGAGATGACCCGCGCCGGGATGTCCTACGCGGAGGCCCTGGCCGAGGCCCAGCGCCTCGGCTACGCCGAGGCCGATCCGTCCGAGGACGTCGGCGGCAAGGACGCCGCCGCCAAGATGGCGATCCTCGCCCGGCTGGCCTTCGGTGTTCCCGTCCATCTCGACCAGGTCCGCTACGAGGGCATCGAGGAGATCACCGTCGACGACATCGCCTACGCCCGGGAGCTCGGCCTCGGCCTCAAGCTGATCGGCACCGCCGAGCGCCTCGACGGGGGGATCTCGGTCCGGGTGCACCCGGCCTTCCTCTATGGCGGGCATCCGCTCGCCTCGGTCGGCGGCCCGTTCAACGCGGTCACCGTCGAGTCGACCGCGATCACCGAGATCACCATGTCGGGGCCGGGGGCCGGCGGCCCGCAGACGGCGAGCGCTGTCCTCGGCGATGTCGTCTCGGCGATCACCACCGGCGGCGGCCAGCCGGCGCTGACCGACGAGATCCCGCTGGTCGTGGACATCGAGTCGGCCTTCTACATCCACATGGAGGTGGCCGACCGGCCGGGAGTCCTCGCCCGGGTGGCGGCTCTGCTGGGCCACCAGGGCGCGTCGATCAAGTCGGTCGTCCAGAGCGGGCTCGGCGACAACGCGCGCCTGGTGATGGTCACCCACCCGCTGCTCGAGTCGAGCCTCTTCGCCGCGCTCGAGGAGATCGGCCGGCTCGAGTTCGTCCGGTCGCGGCCCCGGGCGATCCGCGTGATCGACGAGGAGTTCGTGTGAGCAGGAAGGATGACCAGTGAGCTGCGTCGGCCTGATCGAGCGCTACCGCGACCGGCTGCCGTTCGCCGCCGACGATCCGATCGTCAGCCTCGGCGAGGGGAGCACGCCGCTCGTGCTGGCCGAGAAGATCTCGGCCCGGGTCGACGCCGAGGTCTACCTCAAGCTCGAGGGGTCCAATCCGACCGGGTCGTTCAAGGACCGGGGAATGACCTGCGCGGTCTCGGCCGCCGTCCGCGAGGGTGCCGAGGCCGTGATCTGCGCGTCGACCGGAAACACGGCGGCCAGCGCCTCGGCTTACGCGGCCAAGGCCGGGCTTCGCTGCGTGGTGATCGTCCCCGACGGGAAGATCGCCACCGGCAAGCTCGCCCAGGCGCTGATGCACGGGGCGCAGGTCGTCGCCCTGCGGGGGAACTTCGACGCGGCGCTGACCCTGGTGCGCGAGCTTGTCACCCGCCACCCGATCGCTCTGGTCAACTCGGTCAACGAGTTCCGCATCCAGGGTCAGAAGACGGGCGCGTTCGAGCTGTTGGAGGACCTCGACGGCGACCTCGACGCCCTCTGCATCCCGGTCGGCAACGCCGGCAACATCACCTCCTATTGGGCCGGCTTCGTCGAGGCGCGCAAGGCGCCCCGGCTGTTCGGCTTCCAGGCCGAGGGGGCCGCGCCGCTCGTCCACGGGGCGCCGGTCGCCGAGCCCGAGACGATCGCCAGCGCGATCCGGATCGGCAACCCGGCCCGGTGGGAGGAGGCGATGGGGGCGATGAGCGCCTCGCGCGGCGCGATCCGGGCGGTCACCGATGAGGAGATCCTCGCCGCCTACCGGATGCTCGCCGCCAGCGAGGGCGTCTTCTGCGAGCCGGCCTCCGCCGCCTCGGTCGCCGGCCTCCTGAAGTACGGCGCGGACGGCGCCCGGCGGATCGCCTGCGTGCTGACCGGGCACGGGTTGAAGGATCCGGGGACGGCGCTCGAGCAGGCCGGGGCCGTCGTCCCCTGCGAGCCCGAGCTCGCGGCGATCGAGCGCGTGGTGATGGGGTAGCCGTGCCCGCGGGCTGGCGGGTCGTCGTCCCGGCGTCGTCGGCCAACCTCGGCCCGGGCTTCGACGCGTTCGCCGCGGCGCTGTCGCTCTCGCTGGAGGTCGTCGTCCGGGAGGCCGACTCCTTCTCGGTCGAGGCCGACGTCGACGTCCCGCGCGACCGGTCGAATCTCGTCGTGCGGGCGTTCGAGCGCCTGTTGCCGGCCGACGCGGTGGGCTTCGCGATCCGCTCGGAGATACCGCTGAGCGGCGGCCTCGGGTCGAGCGCCGCGGCGATCGTCGCCGGCCTGGTCGCCGCCGACCGGATGGGCGGCGGGGGTGCCGACCTGCTGGCGCTGGCGAGCGAGCTCGAGGGCCATCCGGACAACGTCGCGGCGGCGCTGCGCGGCGGCTTCGTCGTCTGCGCCGACGACCGGGTCCACCGCTTCGACGGGCCGCCGGGACTCGCCGGCGTGCTGCTCGTCCCCGACGAGCCGGTTCGCACGGCGGCGGCCCGGGCGGCGCTGCCGGCGTCGGTCCCGCTCGAGGAGGCGGTCTTCAACACGGCGCACGGTGCGCTCTTGATGCTGGGCCTCGGGCGCGGCGACTGGGATCTGATCGGCCGCGGGCTGGCCGACCGCCTCCACCAGCCGCGGCGGGCCCACCTCTTCCCCCGCAGCTACGACCTGCTCGGGCGGGCGGCGGAGCTCGGGGCGCTCGGGGCGACGATCAGCGGCGCCGGGCCGACGGTGCTCTTCTGGTGCCTCGGCGAGCGGCGGGACGAGGTGCTGGCCGCGCTCCGCGACGAGGCCGGCGGGTGGGCCGCGGTGCTGCCGGTGGAGTTCGCGGCCGACGGGGCCCGCGCCGTGGCGCTCTGAGCGGGGTTCCGATTTCAGCTCCGATTGGGCGCCGACCCGACCGGGTAGGACCCACCGCATGAACGAACCCCGCATGGAAGTGACCCAGCCGAGCGTGGCCCCGACGCCGATCGTCCCGGATTCCCCGGTGGCGCCGATCGCGCCGGACCCGGGAACGCCGGCGGCACCCGAGCAGCCGGCGACCGTGCCCACCCCGGAGGAGCCGGCCACGCCGATCGTCCCCGACGAGCCCGCGCCGGTGCCCGAGCCCGACCCAGGCGGCCCGGCCGCGCCGCACGAGCCGGATGTCGCCCCGGTGCCGGACGAGCCGGTTTCGCCGACCGAGATGGCCCTCCTGGCCGCCTGACCCCGACCGGGCGGTCGCCTTTTCGCGAGTAGACTCGCCGGGCCGATGGCGCAGACGATCGCGATCCTCTCGCAGAAGGGAGGCACCGGGAAGACGACCACGGTTCGGACCCTGAGCGACATCCTCCGCCGAGTCGGCCTGCGGACGCTGGCCGTCGACCTTGATCCGCAGGGCAACCTCTCTGACTACTTCGACGTCGACCCCGAAGCCGCGCCGACGATCGCCGAGGTGCTCACCGGGGGGGCGAGCGCCGCCGAGGCGATCCACGGCGACATCATCCCGGCCAACCTTCGCCTCGCCGAGGCCGAGCTCGCCCTCGGGGGCCGGATGGGTCGTGAGCTGACCCTCAAGCGGGCGCTCGGCAAGCTCGACGGCTACGACTTCGTCCTGATCGACTGCCCGCCGTCGCTCGGCCTGCTCACGGTCAACGCACTGGTGGCCGCCGACTACGCGCTGCTCACCGCAGAGGCTCAGTACTTCGCCCTCCAGGGGGTCGAGCAGGCACTCGAGGTGATCGAGGTCGCCCGCGACAGCCTCAACCCGTCGCTCGACTGGATCGGCGTCGTGCTCAACATCGTCGACCTGCGGACCGTCCATTCACGCGAGGCCCACGCGTCGCTCAAGGCGAGCTTCGGGGCCAAGGTGTTCGACACGGTGATCCGTCAGTCGATCGCCTACGCCGAGTCGGCCGAGCGGGCCAAGTCGATCCTCGACCTGCGGCCTGACCTCGGTGCCGACTACCTCGCGCTGGCCGGGGAGTTGCTCGGGCGCCTCGGCGAGACCAAGGCGCGCGCCCGTCTCGACGAGCTCGCCTGACCCCCCGGGCTCAGGCGGCCGAGTCGGCGGTGGCGCCGACCGGCTCGAGCACGGCGAAGTGGAGGCGATGGCGGCCGACGACGATCTCGTCTCCGTCGGAGAGGAGGCTCGATTCGACGCGCTTGCCGTTGACGAAGACGCCGTTGAGACTGCGGTCGTCGAGGACCCGGAGCAGGGAGCCCTCGCGGACGACGAGGGCGTGCCGCCGGGAGACGGTCGGGTCGTCGAAGCGGAGATTGGCGGCCAGACTGCGGCCGATCCGTGTCCCGTCGCGGGTGAGGGCGACGGCCGAGGTGACGCCGTCGAGCTTGTAGACGAGGTATTCGCCGGGCTGGTCGATGCGGGTGCGCGCCTCGGCGATCAGCGAGTCGCGTTCGTCGGCGTCGGGCGCGGTCTCGATCGGGGCGGCGCTGAACAGCGAGGCCCGCACGAAGGCGTGCCCGTTGCAGCCGGGGCAGTCGGCGAGTCGGTCGGCATCGGTGAGGGTGACTACGTATCCGCACTGCTCGCAACGGAACGAACCTGTTCCGGCGAGGGTTCCCGAGATCAACTGCTCCATCTGGAACTCCCTCCGCGCGATCTGAGTACGCGCCTCGGACGCCAAGCAGCTTCTAATAATAGACGGCGGTGCATAAAGCCCAGCGAAGTCATTGCGCTGAAACGCACAAATGCGCGCAGGCGCAGGATCGACCGGGACGGCGGCGAAGAGCCGGTCGTGGCTCTCCTCCACCTCCCGTCCGGACTCCTGTCCTCCCGCGCCGCGCGCCGATCGCCGACGATCGAGCCGGAGGAGTTCGAGCGCCACCTGCTGCGCCGGACCGTCGACATCCTCACCGAGACCCGCACGACCTGCGCCGACTGCGACCGGACGCCCCTCGTCGGCGAGCAGCTCCATCTCTTCGAGGCGGGAGAGCTCGTCTGCGAGCTCTGCAGCCAGCTCCGTCGCGAGCAGCCGATCCGGAGCATCGACGTGCGCCACAGCGCGTACGGCCAGACCGTGCGCGTGAGTCGCACCGCGTAGCGATTCTGGCCCGCGTAGACTGCGCGCGGCCCGTGGATACAGTGAAAGTCTCGATCGACATCGGCCGCCCCGTCGAGGCCGTATTCGCCTATCTCCTCGACATGGCCAACCACGCCGAGTACACCGACCACTACCTGGTCGACTGGCACCTGACCCGGACCGATCCGGTCGGCGTCGGGGCCGGCGCCCGCTTCCGCGTAAGGGCGCCGCTCCAGCGCTTCGCCTGGGTCGGGCTGAACATCGTCGAGGTCGAGCCCCTCCGGCGGATCGTCGAAGCGGGCAGCGGCGGGAAGTTCAACCGGATCAAGGTCGAGGCCGTCTACACGCTGTCGGCGACCGACGGCGAGAAGACGCAGATCGAGCTGCGGACGAAGACCGAGCCGGCCACCGTGTCCGACCGCCTGATGGAGTTGGTCGCCGGTCGGCCGTGGCTGCGTCGGCAGAACGGGAAGGCACTCCGCCGTCTGCGCTCGATTCTCGAGTCCGGCGAGGGCCGTGGCGCCCGACCGACGGTCGCCGGACTTTGACCGGAGGCGCGGCCGCCCGGACCGGGTCGGCCGGTCTGCCACCCCCTTGTAGACTCCGCGCGTCGATGAGGCCCGCTGGCAAGATCCGTTCGCTCTTCGTGGCCGTCTGCGCTGTCGCGCTCCTGGGCGCCTGCGGCGGCGACACGACCAACAACCGCCATGCCAGCAACGAGGGGATCTACGTCGATCTCGGCAGCCTCAAGTACCAGGTCCAGCTCTCGCGGCAGCTGAACCCCTACGACACCGAGGACGCCTCCTACCTGATCGGCATGAACCCAGCCGACGCGAAGCTCACGCCGAAGCAGGCGTGGTTCGGCGTCTTCATGCTCGCGGTCAACAAGCACGGCAAAGCCTACCCGGCGGCCCACGGCTTCTACATCACCGACACCCAGGGTCTCACCTACCGGCCGACCCCGGTCCCCGGCGCGAACCCCTTCGCGTACCACGGCGCGCTGATCCCGCCCGACGAGCAGCTTCCGGCCAAGGGCTCGGCCGCCGACAACGGTCCGACCCAGGGGCTCGTGCTCCTCTTCAAGGTCCCCCTGGCCGCCTTCGACAACCGCCCCCTCGTGCTCCACATCACCGATCCGAGCGACGTCAAGAGCGAGGCGACGGTCGAGCTCGACGTCTGAGAGCGAGCCCGCGCTGGCGAGCGCGGCGCACCGGTGCTTCAGCGAGGCGCCGACTTGTGGGCCGCCGGCGGGACGATCAGCCCGGCGCCCCTCGTCGCCTTGAGGGCCGCCTCGAGCATCACCTTGGCCACGGGGGCCGCGGTGTCGCCGCCGGCGCCGTCGTGAGCGAGGAGGACGCCGACGGTGATCCGTGGCGCCGCGGCCGGTGCGAAGGCCACGAACCAGGCGTCGGTGTTCTTCGGGTCGTTCGGCGTCACCGGCGGACACGAGCCCGGGTTGTTCGGGTCGGGCGTGCAGTTCTGGACGGTCGTCACCACCTCGGCCGTGCCGGTCTTGCCGGCGACCACGATGCCCGGGATCTGGGCGGCCTTGCCGGTCCCGTTGTTGACGACCCCGACCATCATCGAGCGCACGGCGTTGGCGACGGCGGCGGGAAGGACGGTGGGCTGGGGATGGCGGACCCCGAGCGAGAGCGTCGGGACCGGACGGCGGCCGCCGTCGGCGATCGTCGCGGCCACGAGCGCCATCTGCAGGGTGGTCGCCTGCACCTGTCCCTGGCCGATCGCCGAGGAACCGACGTCGAGCGCGCTGCCGATGGCGTCGGCGGCCGGGAGCGAGCTCTCGGTTGCGGTCGGGATCGGCGACGGGGCGTTGAAGCCGAAGCGCTCGGCCGCCGCGACGAGGCGAGCTCCGCCGAGCTTGACGCCGAGGGGGGCGAAGACCGAGTTGCAGGAGACGGCGAAGGCGTTGGCCAGGCTGCCGCCGCACGACTCGCCGTTGGCGTTCTGGAGCTTGTAGCCGTCGATATTGGTGAACGTCTCGTAGGGGAACGTCGTGGTCGGCCGGGCGAGCCCGGCCAGCAGCA
Organism: Solirubrobacteraceae bacterium; assembly: GCA_051001735.1. GTDB lineage: Bacteria > Actinomycetota > Thermoleophilia > Solirubrobacterales > Solirubrobacteraceae > Palsa-513. The sequence goes on along the minus strand of JBPCNA010000171.1, from coordinate 8,342 downwards.
CCCCGGTGAGGGTCACGAGCTTGAACGTCGATCCGGGCGGCTGGAGCTCGGAGAAGGGGGTCCCGGCCACGGCGAGGATCTCGCCGGTGTCGGGTCGCATGACGACGATCCCGCCCTCCTGCCCGCCGAGCGTGGCCACTGCGAGTGCCTGGAGGGCGGGGGCGAGGGTGGTGCGGACCGTGATCCCGGCGCGCGGTACCGAAGACGCGAGGAGCCGCGTGCCGGCGAACAGCTGGCCGCCCGGGGTGCCGGCGAGCGGGAGGTCGAAGATCCGCTCGAGCCCCGAGGTGCCGACGGTGGCGTCGGGGGGAAAGCCGGCGTCGCGGAGGAGCCCGGCGCGATCGGCGGGGATCGGCCCGACGGCGCCGATGATCCCGATGGCGGCCGACAGGCCGGTCAGCCGCTTGCCGTCCCGGGAGAGGAGCGACCCGCGCGCGGCGGTCGCCGTCCGGCGCCGGAGGGTCTCTCCGTCGCGCAGGCCGGGGAAGCTGAAGGACGGCTGCCAGACGATCCGGGCCCGGCCGCCGCTGCCGGCGATCTTCAGGACGAAGCGGGTGGAGAGCTTGCCGAAGATGCGGGTGTAGACGGTCACCGGGACGGCGACAGTCCCCGATCCGGAGCTCTCGGCGCGGCCGATGACGGCCCCGGTGGCGGTCGAGGTGCCAAGGTCGTTGCGGTAGCGGGCGGCGAACGACGTGATCGACACGCGCCGGCGGGTGGGGCCGTCAACCTGGCTGTACATCTCGGCGTAGTCACCCCGCGCCCAGGCGCCGACGAACCCCTCGGCGAGGTTGTTGGCCGGCGAGCCGTTGCCACCGCCCGCGAGGAGGAGGAAGGCGGCCACGCCGACGACGGCGATCACGCCGATCAGACCGGCGAGACGGAGCCGCTCCGTTGAGGGACCACGGCCTCCGCTCCCGGATAACCGGGCGGGAAGCCCGAACGCGGGCCGCCTCCTGGCGGGCCGCGGCCTGCGCGGTGGCGTGCGCGGCGTGGCCGCCCGGGCGACATGGATCACGGCCGCTGACGGTAGACCATCGCGCCCCCGTGCACTACTTGTACGTACGCGCATGTTCAACTTATCGCTGATCTTCCGCGGTGAGGTCGCGTGGCCGGGAGGTGGGTGGCCGCAAGGTAGGTCGGAGCCGGGCGGGTTGCGCTCACCCGCCGGAGCTCGCGGCGGGCGATCCGGCTAGGCTCGCCCAGGCTCAGATGACCTCGCTCGACTGGATCATCGTCGGCGCCGCGGCAGTCTTCGCGATCTCCGGCTACTTCCGCGGATTCATCGTCGGCGCCCTCTCGCTGATCGGTTTCGCCGTCGGGGCCCTGGTGGGGACGCGGGTGGCGAGCGCGCTGCTGCCGTCGGGGAGCATGTCGCCCTACGCGCCGGCGTTCGGCCTGTTCGGGGCGGTGCTGGCCGGCGGGATCCTCGCCTCCGGCCTGGAGGGGGTCGGGCTGCGCCTGCGCCGGGCGGTGCGCCTGGCGCCGGTCGGCGTAGTCGACGGCCTGCTCGGGGCGGGGCTGTCGGCGTGCGTCGCGCTGGGCATCGCCTGGATCCTCGGCGCCGTCGCCCTGCAGGCGCCCGGCGTCGGGAGTCTGCGGGCCGACATCCAGCGGTCGGTCATCCTCCAGCGCCTCAACTCGCTGCTGCCGCCGTCGGGCGCGCTGCTCCAGGCGCTGGCCCGCTTCGACCCACTGCCGTCCCTCCACGGCCCGCAGGCCGGGGTGACGGCGCCGCCGCGGTCGATCGTCGGCGACCCGGTGGTGCGCCGGGCGGCCCCGAGCGTGGTGCGCGTCCTCGGCAGCGCCTGCGGCCTGGGGATCGAGGGCTCCGGCTGGGTCATCGCCCCGGGGGTGGTCGTCACCAACGCCCACGTGGTGGCCGGGGAGACCGACACCGTCGTCCAGCGGGGCGGGTCGCCGCCCGGCCTGCCGGCCGAGGCGATCGCCTTCGACCCGATCAACGACGTGGCGATCCTGCGCGTCCCGGGGCTCGCGGCCCCGGCGCTCCCGCTGGCGGTCGACCCGCCGGCCGGGCGGGCGGCGGCGATCCTGGGTTATCCCCAGGACGGGCCGTTCGACGTGCGGGCGGGCCGGATCGGCGCTACGCAGACCGTCCTTACCCAGGACGCCTACGGCCGGGGTCAGGTGTCGCGCCTCCTGACCCCGCTGCGGGGCCTCGTGCGCCCGGGCAACTCGGGCGGTCCGATGGTCGACGCTCGCGGGCGGGTGGTGACCACGGTCTTCGCGGCGACGACGGGCGAGGGTACGCGGGGGGGTTACGGGGTGGCCAACGCCACCATCGCCCGCGACCTGGCCGGGGCCCGGCGGACCGTGTCGACGGGCTCCTGCACGGGTCAATAGCGCGACCCGGCGGTCGCCGGGAGCGGTCGGAACCGGCGCCTCCGGGCGCCGTCGGGCGGCGCGGCGAGGCGGCCAGGAAGTTTCGAGGGAGTAGCCTCAGCCCGTGCCACAAGACTCGAAGACGCTCGTGATCGCCGAGAAGCCGTCGGTCGGGCGCGACCTCGCGAAGGTCCTGACGGGGCCGTTCGCCAAGGGCGAGGGTTTCCTCGAGGGGCCCGACCACGTCATCACCTGGGCGGTCGGCCACCTCGTCCAGCTGGCCGACCCGGAGGAGTACGACCCGAAGTTCAAGAAGTGGCGGATGGCCGACCTGCCGATCGTACCGCCGCGCTTCAAGCTCGTCGTCCGCGACGAACGGTCGAAGAAGCAGATGGGCGTGGTCAACAAGCAGCTCCACCGCAAGGACGTCGCCGAGGTGATCAACGCCTGCGACGCCGGCCGCGAGGGCGAGCTGATCTTCGCCTACCTGTTCGAGAAGGCGAAGGCCGACAAGCCGGTCCGGCGCCTCTGGCTGTCGTCGATGACGGGCAGCGCGATGCGTGACGCGTTCTCCCGCCTGCGCCCGGCCGAGGAGCTCCGGAGCCTCGAGCAGGCGGCGCGGTCGCGGTCGGAGGCCGACTGGATCGTCGGGATGAACTCGACCCGGGCGGCGACCATCCGCCTGCGCTCGTCGTTCGACGGGGCGGTCTCGCTCGGCCGGGTCCAGACGCCGACCCTGGCCATCGTCGCCCGCCGCGAGGAGGAGATCAGGGCGTTCAAGCCGGAGCCCTACTGGCTGGTCGATGCCCGCTTCGAGCCGAGCGGCGACGGTGGGCGCACCTACGGCGGCCGCTACCACGCGGGCGCCAAGCCGCGGATCGCCACCGAGGCGCAGGCCCGGGCGATCGTCGCGGCGGTGCGCGACCAGACGGGGTCGATCACCAAGGTCGAGAAGCGCAAGCAGACCGAGAAGGCGCCGATGCTCTACGACCTGACCTCGCTCCAGCGCGAGGCCAACACCCGCTTCGGCTTCTCGGCGCGGCGGACGCTCGGGGCTGCCCAGCGGCTCTACGAGGAGCACAAGGCGCTGACCTACCCGCGGACGAACTCGCGCTTCCTGACCACCGACATGATCGAGGAGATCAAGCCGACGGCCGAGATCGTCGGGCGGCGCCCGGAGTACCGGGAGGCGGCCGGATACGTGACCGGCCTCGACCTGCTGCCGCTCGGCCGGGTCGTCGACGACGCCAAGGTCACCGACCACCACGCGATCATCCCGACGCGGGCCGACCATCCGGTCGAGAAGATGAACGACGACGACCGCCGGATCTACGACATGGTCGCCCGCCGTTTCCTCGCCGTCTTCCATCCGGACGCGATCCTCGAGAACACCCGCGTCGAGACGACGGTGGCCGAGCACCTCTTCCGCACGCGCGGCAAGGTCCTGGTCGTCCCCGGCTGGCGGGCGGTCTACCTGGCCATGCCCGACTCGGCGAAGGCGTCGGCCGCGGCCGACCCGAAGGCGGCGTCGTCCGATGACGAAGACGAGCTCGACAGCGGCGAGCTGCCGAAGCTCGAGCAGGGCGAGCCGACGCGGACGCTCGAGGTCGGCGACCTGGCAAAGATGACCAAGCCGCCGCGGCGCTACACCGACGCGTCGCTGCTCGGGGCGATGGAGACGGCAGGGCGGCTCGTAGACGACGAGGAGCTCCGTGAGGCGATGAAGGACTCGGGGATCGGTACGCCGGCGACGCGGGCCTCGATCATCGAGCGCCTGATCGACGTCGGCTACCTCGAGCGCGACGGGCGGGCGCTGGTGGCCACGGAGAAGGGCCGTAACGTGATCCGCCTGCTCGGCGACCACGCCCTGACCTCACCGGACCTCACCGGGAGCTGGGAGCATCGGCTCGGCCGGATCGAGTCGGGCGAGGAGCAGCGGTCGCGCTTCATGGAGGACATCGCCGGCTTCGCCCGGGAGACGATCGAGGAGCTCGACGCCAAGCTCAAGGACGTTCGCATCCCCCGGGCCAACCTCGGGCCGTGTCCGGTCTGCGGCCACGACATCGTCGAGAACCGCAAGGGCTACTCGTGCTGGTCGCGCGACGATCCGGGCTGCGGCTTCGTGATCTGGAAGGCGAAGGCCGGCAAGACGCTGCCGCTGGTAGTCGCCCGCGAGCTGATTGCCACCGGCCGCACCGTGAAGCCGGTGACCGGCTTCAAGGGCCGCAGCGGACGGTCGTTCCGGGCCAAGCTCGCCCTGATGCAGACCGAGGACGGAAAGTGGCGGACCGAGTTCGACGAGCCGTGGGCCAGGGAGGGCGCGAAGCCGCCCGAGGTCGAAGTGGAGGGCGGTGGCGATCAGGTGGCCGCGGTGGCGGCCGACGACGCGCGCAGCGCCGCCTGACGGCGCCCGCCCCAGGTTCCCGACCGGAGCGCGACTGAGCGACTGCATCGGCGGACGCCGCCGGCGGACGCCGATCCTGTCCACCGGCTGCGCAACCATGGAGCCCCGATGCCCCTCGCCCTCGTCACCGGCCCGGCCAACTCGGCCAAGGCGCGCGTCGTGCTCGAGCGCTTTCGCGCCCAGATCGCCCGCGGCCCGATCCTCGTGGTCCCGACGGCGGCCGACGCCGTCCACTACCGCCGCGAGCTGGCCGAGACCGGAGTGGTGCTGGGGGCGCGGGTCGAGTCGTTCGGCGGGCTGATGCGGGAGATCGCCGTCCGGTCGGGGCTCCCCGGCCGGCCGCTTTCCGAGGCGGCACGGGAGCGGGTGGTGGCGGCGGCGGTGGCCGAGGCGCCGCTCGAGCTGCTGCGCCCGAGCGCGGCGGCGCCGGGCTTCCTCACGGCGACCACGCGCCTGATGGCCGACCTGGGGGCTCGGCGGGTCGAGCCGCCGCGCCTGACCGCCGCCCTGCGCCGATGGGCCCCGAGCGGTCGCCGGGCCGCCTACTGCGAGGAGGTCGCGGCGATCTACGCGGGGTACCGGCGGCGGCTCGCGCGAGTGGGCCGGCTCGACGCCGAGCAGTTCCAGGTGCGGGCCCTCGACGCCGTGCGGCTCGACCCGACGCGGTGGGGGCGGACGCCGGTCCTCCTCTACGGCTTCGACGACCTCGATCCGCTCCAGCTGGATGCGGTGGAGACCCTGGCCCGGGAGGCCGACGTCGTCCTCTCGCTGCCCTACGAGCCGGGCCGGGTGGCCCTGGCCGGGAGAGCCGCCACGTTCGAGACGCTGCGGCCGGCCGCCGCCGAGGTGATCGTGCTGCCGGCCCGGGCCGAGCACTACGAGGCGCCGTCGCGCGCCTCGCTCCACCACCTCGAGCGGGCGCTGTTCGAGGAGGAGGGGCCGCGGACCGACGGCGGCGAGGCGGTCGTACTGCTCGAGGGCGAGACCGAGCGGAGCGAGCTCGAGCTGGTCGGCGAGGAGGTCCGGGCGCTCCTGTCCGACGGCTACGGGCCGGAGGACGTCGCGGTGGTGATGCGCTCGGTCACGCGGTCGCAGGCGCTGGTCGCCGAGGTCTTCGCCGAGCAGGGCATCCCGGTGTCGATCGTGCGGAGCATCCGCTTCGCCGACACGGCGGTGGGGCGCGGCCTGCTCGGCCTGCTGCGCTCGGCGCTCGCGGACGGCGGGGTGGAGGACCTGCTCGACTGGCTGCGGGCGCCGGGGCTGTTCGATCATCCGGAGCTGGTCGACCGCTTCGAGGCGCGTCTGCGCCGGTCGGGGGTGCGGGGTGCGACGTCGGCCCGGGCGGCGTGGGAGCACTTCCCGCTGGAGGGGCTCGACCGCCTGCGCACGGCGGCTGACCGCGGCCCGGGGGCGCTGCTCGCGCGGACGGCCCGGGAGCTCGAGCGCCTGCTGGCGGCTCCCCACCGGCGGGCGGCGCACGTCCTTGGCGGCGACGAGCTGGCCGAGGCGCGGGTGATCGCGGGGGCGGCGGGCCGGCTGGCCGAGCTCGGCGAGCTGACGGCGGCCGACCGGTCGCTCGGACCGACGCCGGCCGAACTGATCGCGACGCTCGCGGCCCTCGAGCTCCAGCCGCCGCCGCCTCCGGGCGGGGTGCTCGTGTGCGACGCGCTGTCGCTACGCGCCCGTCGCGTGCGAGCGCTCTTCGTGTGCGGCCTCCAGGAGGGCGCCTTCCCGGCGGTGGCGCGGGAGGCACCGTTCTTCTCGGCGGACGAGCGGGCGGAGATCGCCCGGTCCTCGGGGCTCGTGCTGGCGGCCTTCGAGGACTCGCTGGCGGCGGAGCGCTACCTCTTCTACGCCACCACCTCGCGGGCCGAGTCGCGCCTGCGCCTGAGCTGGCACACCTCGGCGGACGACGGTTCGCCGATCGCGGAGTCGATGTTCCTCGAGGATGTCCGCGACGCGTTCTCGACCGTCGTCGCGCGAGGTCGCCGGGAGGGCGACGGGGATGCCGCGGAGCGGGTGTCGGCCGCGATCGGGGGGGCGGCGGGGAGCGGCGGGGCGCCGCTCGGCCGGCTGTGCTCGGCCGGGGTGCTGGCGGCGCTGGCCGGGAGGACGGTCCAGTCGCCGTCGGCGCTCGAGACGTGGACGGCGTGTCCGGTCGCCTGGTTCGTCGAGGGCCTGCTGAAGGTGCGCCCGCTCGAGCCGGCCGACGAGACGCCGTCGCGGGGGACGGTGGCCCACGCCGTGCTCGCGCGGGTGGCGGCGGAGCTGTGCGCGGCGGGAGAGTGGGGCTCGGCCGACGGGGAGGCGGTGCGGTCGATGGTGGCGGCGGCGCTCGAGGAGCAGGCGGGGGCGGTGTCGGCCAGCCCGGAGCGCGACCGGGCGGCGCGGCGGCGCCTGGCCGCCGACCTCGGGCGCTACCTGTCGGGCGTCGAGGGCGGCGACCACACGCCGCAGGAGTTCGAGCTGTCGTTCGGCCTGCCGGGGGCCGAGCACCCGGCGGTGACGCTGGCCGACGGGGCGCTGACCGTGCGGGGGCGTATCGACCGGGTCGACGTCGACACGGGGGCGGGGACGGCGATCGTCCACGACTACAAGAGCGGCGAGGTCCTGGGGGCGGCGAAGTGGGAGGAACGGGGGAAGCTGGCGCTCGCCCTCTACATGCTGGCGGCGGCCGAGCTACTGGGCGTCGAGGTGGCGGGCGGCCTCTACCAGCCGGTGCGGGGCAGCGATCTGCGCCCGCGGGGGGCGCTCCGGGCCGACGCGGAGCCGGCGCTCGCGTGCGTCGGGACGGACCGGATCGGAGGGGCCGAGCTCGAAGCGGTCGTGGCCGGGGCGCTCGAGCGGGCGGTGCGGGCGGCGGAGGAGCTGCGGGCGGGGGCGCTCGCGCCACGGCCGGCGACGTGCACCCGGAGCGGGGTATGCCGCCATCCGGCGATCTGCCGGAGCGGACCCGGGGCGCCGGCGCGAGCGGCCGGGCCATGACGGTTTGCGCGCCGCCGGCGGGTGCGTCGTCATCGAAGGTGTCCGGGCCGCTGCTGACCGACGAGCAGGAGGAGGCGGTGCAGCGGCGCCGGGGAGCGCTGCTGCTGGCGGCCAACGCCGGGAGCGGGAAGACGACGGTGCTGGTCGAGCGCTTCGTGCGTGCGGTCCACGAGGACGGGGTGTCGCCGGGGAGGATCCTCGCCATCACGTTCACCGAACGGGCGGCGGGCGAGCTCCGGGCGCGGGTACGCCGGCGGCTGCACGAGCTCGGCGACCGGGGGGCGGCGCGGGACACCGAGGCGGCGTTCGTCTCGACGATCCACGGCTTCTGCGCCCGCCTGCTGCGGTCGCATCCGCTGGCGGCGGGCCTGGCGCCGGGCTTCGCCGTGCTCGACGAGGGGACGGCGGCCGGTCTGCGGCAGGAGGCCTACGAGCGGGCGCTCGCCGCGTGGCTGACCGACGATGCGGCGCTCGACGTGGCGGCGGCGTGCGGCGTCGACGCGCTGGGGGCGGCGATCGCCGGGGTGCACGACGAGCTGCGGAGCCTGGGCCGGAGCCGGCCGCGCCTGCCGGAGGAGGGGCCGCGCCACGACCCCGAAACGGCCTGGGC
>JBPCNA010000170.1:0-5914 GCA_051001735.1 Solirubrobacteraceae bacterium | reverse complement strand
GCGGAAGCGAGTCGAATGGGAGTAATAGCGTTATCGGAGTCGTCTCGGCCTACAAGTCGCTCGATCTGTCGGGGTTCGCGCACCACGCGATCGCACTGCGCGCGGCCGGCGCCGCCGCCGGGGTTCGCGTCGTGCGCAGCGTCGCTCGGATGGGAGCGCTGCTGGCGGGAGCGGACGCCGTGGTCTCGATGGCCGGTTACAACGCGACCTGCGAGCTGCTCGCCTGCCGGACCCCGGCGGTCGTCGTCCCGGCCGCACGCGAGAGCCAGGAGCAGCGGCTGCGGGGCGAGGCGCTCATGCGCTGGGGGCGAGCCGAGGTGCTCGACGCCGAGTCAGCGGGACCGGAAGCGCTCGCCGCCGCCATCGCCCGGGCGCTCACCGGCGACAGACCGCCGCCGCCCCCGGTAGCGTTGGACGGAATGACCTCAGCGCTTGACCTGTTCGACCGCGTCGCCGGTGGGCTCACGCGGAGCGCGGCCGAAGGCCCGCGGTGAAGACCGGCCTCACGGCGATCGTGCTGACCGGCGTCGTGGCCGTTGGTTGCGGCGGCGGTGGCGGCGGTGGAGCGGGGGCTGGGCCCGGCGGCGGTGGAGCGGGTGGCGGCGGAGCGGGGGCCGCCGCGGGTGGCGGCGGGCAGCAGGTCACGCTGCGGTTGAAGGGCGCGAACAAACAGCGGCGGACGGCGTGCGGCACGAGTCACCTGTCGGCGCGCTACGCCGCCAGCGCGACGATTCAGTTCGCCGGGACGCTCACGCCGGTCCCGCCCGGTAGCTACAAGGTCCGGGTCAAGGTAAAGGTCTGCCGCGGCGGCGTCTTCAGCCCGGTCGCGGAGGCCAAGGCCGTCGTGCGCAAGCGGGAGGGGACCTTCACCGGGATCCTGCCGAAGCTGCCGGCCGGCGACTACTTCGCCCGGGCGGCCGTGCTGGCGGGAGCGGGGCGTCTCGCACGCGGCGAGAAGCGCCACTTCACGATCGGCTAGGCGCTGCGTCCGCGCATCCTGCTCCTGCTCCTGCTCGTCCTGCTCGCGGCGCTGCCTGTCGGCGTCGCCCTGCTGCTCGGCCGGGAAGGACGCTCGCGAGCACCGGCCGGCCAGGGCCGGATCCCGACTCAGGTCTCGCTCGAGCTCAAGCGGCCGACGGGCGACACGCGGCTGGTCGGATGCGGGTTGACCCATCACTACGCGGTCTATCCGGCGGGCGCGACGATCGCCTTCCGCGGTTTGATCGCCGATCCGCCGCCGACGCGCTGGCGGGTCAGGGTCAAGCTCAGGTCGTGCGTCGCCGACGCCTTCCGTCCGGCGGGCGAGATCCCCGTCAGCCAGCGCTCCGACGGGCGCTTCACGGGTTCCTTCCCGGCCCCGGTCCCCGGCCTGTACTTCGCCCGGGCGAACGTCAACGCCCAGGGCAGCCAGCTCGCCCGCAGCTACAAGCGCTTCTTCCTGATCCGATGACCGACCGCTGGTTCTGCGCCGACGACGGACGCCGGCTCGAAGTTATGCCGGGCTTCCGCACCGAGGTCCTCGACGCCGTCCGCCAGCATACGCCGCGCGAGACCTGGACCCCGGTCGACTATCGCCTGGCCGCCCGCAAGCGGATCGCGCGAGCCGAGCACGTGCTCAGCCGGCTGGGCGACGCTGGCGCTGCGCTGGCGGGGGCGCGCGTCCTGGAGGTCGGCGCGGGCAGCGGTCTGGACAGTGTTCGAGTTGCGATCGAAGGCGTCGAGCTCGCGGTCGGAATCGACCGCGAGCTGGTGCTCTTCGGACGCGGCAGTCGAGCGCGCCTCGCGCGCCGCCTGGCGCGCCGCACCCTCGCCCGCCTCGGTCTCGGGCGCGACATCGAGGCCGCGCTGGCGAGCGTTCCCGTCCGCCTGGCGGCGATGCGCGCCGACTGGCTGGCCTTCCCGGACGACACGTTCGACATCGTCTGGTCGCGGACCGCGCTCGAGCACGTGCGCCCGCTCGACGCGTCCCTCGCCGAGATCGCGCGCGTCCTGCGCCCCGGGGGCCTCGCCTACCACGCCATCGACCCCTACTTCTGGGTCCGCGGCTGCCACCGCAAGGGCGTCGTGGACATCCCCTGGGCCCACGCGCGACTCACCCCGTCAGAGATCGAGCGCTTCCATGCGCGGGACAACGGCCGGGCTCGGGCCGCGCGCCTGCGAGCCTATCTCGAGGATCTCAACCACCTCACCTGCGCGGACTGGAAGTCCGCCCTGGAGCGCGCCGGCCTCGAGCTGATCGACTGGCGCGTCGAGCGCTTCCCGTGGGTGGAGGAGCTCCTGCGCCGCTATCCCGACGCCGCCTCGGACCTTTTGCCCGGCGTGTCGCCCGAGGATCTCACCGGCTGCCACATCGAGGCGCTGATGGGTGCGCCGGACGGGCCTGGGCGCCGAGCCCCGCCCAGTCCGGACCGGGGCGCCCGAGCCCCGGCTCGGGCGCCGCCGGCCTCGCCGGCGGGAGACCAGTCCCAGGGGCTCGCTACCTTGACGGGCATACAGGCGTCCTCTCCGCTGAGCGCGGCCTGACCGGTCTCGACGGCCGGGTCGGGAGCGTTCTCGTCGATGGCGTTCGGGGTCGGCGCCGCCTGCGGCGTTGAGAGCCCTCCGGCGGGAGCTGCTCGAGCAGCCGGACATGCACGCGGCGGTACCCCCACCGCGAACGATCCGTCGAAATCAAGCGCAGCTGTCCTCGCGGCGCGTAGTCATCGCCAGCGAGCAGCGGCTCGCGGGCTAAGATGCTGAGCGCCGTCGGTGTGAGTCGCCTACCCGCGTGTCCGTCCGACCCCCGGGCACAGGCCGCGTTCACGCGCCTTGACGAGCCGGTCCGCCCGTAGGCCACCCGGACGCGCTATTGCGACTCCCGCCCGACAATTGCAACCGCAAAGACGTGGCAGTGAGTCTGCGGCGCCTGCGCCCTGGATCGTGACCGCCGTGCCCCTTCTCGAGACGGCCCTCGGCGTGACCGCGCTTGGATCGACCGCGCTGCTGCTGGCAAGCCTGCTCGGCTCCCGGGGCTTGGCCAGCCGCGCGCTGGCGGCATTCGTGATCGGCGCGGCCGTGGTCGTCGGGCTCTCCGAGCTCCTGTCCTTCGTCTACCTGCTCACGCCCGAGGCCTTGCTCGCCGGGCAGATCTTGGTGCTCGCGGCCAGCGCGGTCGCCTGGCTGCGGGCTGGGCGGCCCGTACTGCTGTCCCGGCCCGACATGCCGCCCGGCGGGTGGCTGGAGCAGGTCAGGCTCCACAGGGCGCTGGCCCTGCTGCTGGCGGTCGCGGCCGTCGCCTTGCTCTTCCAGGGGTTCATGGCGGTGGCTGTGGCGCCCAACGAGGCCGACGCCCTGGGGTATCACCTGCCGCGCGCCGCCTACTGGCTCCAGCACCACAGCGCGCTGCAGTACCAGCCGGGCCAACTCGATGATCCGCAGTTGGTCTCACCGCCGAACGCCGAGATCCTCCTAGCCTGGACGATGGCGCTGAGCCGCAGTGACCTGCTCTCGCAACTCGTGCAATGGCTGGCGCTGTTCGCGGCGGCCGCCGGCGTCTTCACGGTCGGCCGTGAGCTCGGCTCTCGCAGGTCGATCGCGCTCTGGTCAACCGCCTTGTTCGTCTTGATGCCCGAGGTGCTGCTGCAGTCGGCCACCGACCAGAACGACCTCCTGCTGACTGCGCTGCTACTGGCCGGCGGGATCTTCTGGGTGCGTGGACTGCGCGAACGTCGGACCGGGGACGTGTGGGTCGGAGCCGTCGCCCTCGGCTTGGCGGTCGGGACCAAGCTCAGCTTCGTCTTTGCCGTTCCCGCGCTCGCCCTGGCGACCGGGATCGTCCTGGCAGCGACGCGCCCGAGCGCGTCATTTCAGAGGCGCGCCGCGGCTGCACTCGGCTGCTGCCTGGTGGTTTTCGGTTCGTTCAACTACGTCCAGAACCTGATCTATACGCACACCGTCACCGGGTTCAGCGGGACCCCCGCCGGGGATTTCGTGAAGACCGAGCCACTGGCCGAGACCGCCCGCGTCGGCTGGGATCTGGTCGACGCGCCCGGCCTTCCCCAGCCCGCCTGGCTCCAGCGCGCACTCGACCACGTTGTCAACCCGCTCTTCGCGGGCGTGCGGGGCTCGGGGCTGCCGGTTCCCGAGCCGCCCGTGCGCAAGGAGTCAAACGAGGACGAAAGCGCCTATGGGCTGGTCGGGTTCCTGCTGCTCGTTCCGATTGTCCTGCTCACGCTCCTGGGCCCTCGTTCGCGCCCGTCGCGCCGTTTGGTCGCGGGCGGAGCGGCGGCGTTCTTCGTCGCGTGCGCGATCACCCTCGGCTATTCCCCGGAGGACGCCCGCTACCTGATGCCGGCGATCGCGTTGGGGGCCCCCCTGCTTTCGCTGACGACCCGGTCCCGATGGACGCGCTGGCTGACGCTCATCCTTGCGCTGGCGACGGTTCCCGGGACGGTGTTGCGCGACAACAACAAGGAGGTCGTTCCGTATGCCGGAGATCGTTCCATCCTGACGGAGGATCGCTTGACCCAACAGACGGTGGATCCCGATCTCACGACGATCGTCCCGGTCATTCGCCGGCTCGGCGCTCTCGTCGGCCCCCACGACGGCATCGGCTTCCTGCAGCAGGACAATATCCGCGACTACCTGCTGTTCGGCCAGCCCCTGCAGCGTCGCGTCGTGGGATTCGACCCTTCCCAGGTCACCGCCGCGGCCCTGCGCGCCGCGCGCGTACGGGGAGTGCTGATCGGCTACGTCGACCAGGATCCCTGCCGGGGACCGCGCTGCCTGCCGCTGCCCCCGGGCCTCCGACTCACCCGCCTCGGTCCCGATTCGCTCTGGGTGACGCCCGAGCCATCTTCGGCTGACGCTCCGGCCAAGTAACACCCGAGCCATCGGCGGCGCCTGAGCCCCGCCTTCTTAAAGGGGCCCTAACCCACCGCTGACCCAATGCTCGCTCGAGACACGCAACAGTCTTTGGATGACTGGTGAGCCTCACGAGAAGCGCGTTCCGGGCGTCCCGCGAGTGAGCGTCGTGATCCCCACGCTCAACGAGGAGCGCAACATCTCGCCCGTGCTCGCCCGCCTTCCGGACTCGATCTTCGAACTGATCGTGATCGACGGCCGCTCGACGGATGACACCGTCGAGGAGGTGCGCCGCCTGCGCCCCGACGCGCGCTTGCTCACCCAGACCGGAACGGGCAAGGGCGAGGCCCTGTGTACCGGCTTCCGGGCCGCGCGGGGCGAGATCATCGTCATGCTCGACGCCGACGGATCGACCGACCCGGCCGAGATCCCGGAGTTTGTCGAAGTCCTGCTCGGCGGGGCCGACGTGGCCAAGGGGTCTCGCTTCATCCGCGGAGGCGGCAGCTCGGACATCACCGCGACCAGGCGCCTCGGCAACTGGATCCTCAGCCGCCTCGTCAACAGGCTCTACGGCACCGCGTACTCAGACCTCTGCTACGGCTACAACGCCTTCTGGGCCAACTGCCTGCCCGTGCTCGACATCGCCTGCGAGGGCTTCGAGGTCGAGGCGCTAATCAACGTCCAGATCGCCAAGGCCAAGCTGCGGGTGATCGAGGTTCCCAGTCACGAGTCCGCCCGCCTGCATGGCGAGAGCAACCTGCGCCCGATCCCCGACGGCTTGCGAATCCTGCGGATCATTCTCAGCCAGCGCTTCATCGCACGAACCCAGGCCTGCCGCGATGCCGACGCGGCACGGACGGCATCGCTCGCGATCCAGATGCCGCGCCTAGGCCGCCCCGGGCGCCACCGGACCTGAGAACTGATATGGAGAGCGTTTTGTCAAGTGGGGTCGTCGATTTCTCGCATTCTGCGCTTCGTGAGGGAAAGGCTGTGGTCGGCTGGGCGGGTGGCGGTCCGGCAGGCTGTGCGCGACGCGCGGTCAGACTGATATACGCGGGTTGGGTGCCGCAGG
>JBPCNA010000169.1:0-11242 GCA_051001735.1 Solirubrobacteraceae bacterium | reverse complement strand
GCGATCGACTTCCGGATGGGCGACGACGTAATCCACGCCGCCTTCGGCGACGGCGTGATCACCGGTACCGACCCCGCCGGCGGCATCATCGTCGTCCGCTTCGGCTCCGGACGCGAGCGGCGCTTCCTCGCCGACACCGCGCCCGTCACCAAGCGGTGAGCGCGATCGTCATCGACGGCCGGGCGGTTGCCGCCGGGGTCCGGAAGGAGGTCAGGGGCGGCGTCGCCGAGCTCCTCGCCGACCGGGGCCGCCCGCCCGGTCTCGCCACGATCCTCGTCGGCGACGACCCCGGCTCCGCCGTCTACGTGACCAGCAAGCAGCGCGCCTGCGCCGAGGCCGGCATCGCCGCCTTCGACCACCGCCTCGCGAACGACGCCTCCTACGACGAGGTGGCGGCCCTCCTCGCCCGGTGCAACGGCGACGCCGCGGTCAGCGGCGTGCTCCTCCAGCTCCCGGTCCCCGCCCACCTCGACGGACCGACCCTGACCGGGATGATCGACCCGGCCAAGGACGTCGACGGCCTTACGCCGATCAACGCCGGCCTTCTCGCCCAGGGCTCGCCCGGCCTGCGACCGTGCACGCCGTCCGGGGTGCTCGATCTCCTGGCCGGCATCGACACCGAGCTCGCCGGCGCCGAGGCCGTCGTCGTCGGCCGCTCGAACCTCTTCGGCAAGCCGATGGCCCTGATGCTGCTCGCCGGCAACGCCACGGTCACCATGTGCCACTCCCGCACCCGCGACCTGCCCGCCGTCTGCGCCCGGGCCGACATCCTGATCGCCGCCGTCGGCCGCCCGCGGATGGTGAGGGGCGACTGGGTCAAACCGGGGGCCGTGGTGATCGACGTCGGCGTCAACCGAACGGCCGACGGGCTCGTCGGCGACGTCGACTTCGCCGAAGTCGCCGCGGTCGCGCGGGCGATCACCCCGGTTCCCGGCGGCGTCGGGCCGATGACCATCGCCTGTCTGCTGCGCAACACCCTGGTCGCCGCGCGCGCGCAGCAGGCCGCCGCCAAGCCTTAGGCTTCGCGGCCGATGACCGCCCGCTTCCAACGCCTCCGCTTCGCCGAGCTGCTCGCCGCGCCGAGCGGCCTGCTCCTCGGGGTATCGCTGTTCCTGCCGTGGTACAGCTTCCCCTCGGGGAACCTCGACGCCTGGAGCTCGTTCACCGCGGTCGGCTTCCTGATCGCCCCGGCCGCCCTGATCGCCCCGGCGCTGGCCTGGGTGACGTTGACGCGCGAGTCGCCGGCGCTCCCGGTCGCGCTCGGGATCTGGACGATCCTGCTCGGGATCGTGGCCACGCTCTCCATCGCCTTCCGACTGCTCGACCATCCGGCCGGGGCGACCGACACCTGCGCCGGCGCCTGGATCGGCCTCGCCGCTGCCGCGCTCGTGACGGGGGCCGGCTGGCTGGCCATCCGCGACGAGCGGCCCGGGCGCGGCGTCTCGGTCAAGCTCGAGTCATGATCGATCGCGCGGCCGTGCTCCACGTCGCCCGCCTGGCCCGCCTCGAGCTGACCGACGCCGAGGTCGAGCGGATGACGGGCGAGCTCAGCAAGGTCCTCGCCTCGATCGAGAAGATCGGCGAGCTCGACCTCGACGGCGTGCCGCCGACCTCCCACGTGATCGAGGTCAGCAACGCGCTCCGTCCCGACGTCCCGCGTCCGTCGCTGGACCGCGAGGTGGCCCTCGCCGAGGCACCGGAGGTCGTCGACGGCGGCTTCGCCGTCCCGAGCCCCCAGGCATGACGACCGACTCGCGCCAGGCCCTGATCGACCTCTCGGCGCTGACCGCCACGCGGCTCCTGGCCGCCGGCGAGATCGACGCCGGCGAGCTCTTCGAGGCCTACCGCGAGCGGGCGGCCGCCGACGAGCTGAACGCATACACCTGGGTCGCCGACGGCCCCGCCCCGCCGCCGGACGGGGGTGGCCGCCCGTTGGGCGGGGTGCCGCTCGCCGTCAAGGACCTCTTCTGCACCGAGGGGGTGCCGAGCCAGGCCGGCTCGCGCATGATCGAGGGCTACCGTCCGCCCTACACGGCGACCGTCGTCCACCGCCTCGCCGCGGCCGGGGCGCCCCTCCTCGGCAAGACCAACCAGGACGAGTTCGCGATGGGCTCCTCCTGCGAGAACTCCGCCTTCGGGCCGACGTTCAACCCCTGGGACCGCACGCGGGTCCCCGGCGGCTCCTCGGGCGGGAGCGCGGCCGCGGTGGCCGCCGGCCTCGCACCCTGGGCGCTCGGCACCGACACCGGCGGGTCGATCCGGCAACCGGCCGCCCTCTGCGGGATCGTCGGGCTGAAGCCGACCTACGGGGCGGTCTCGCGCTACGGGATGATCGCCTTCGCCTCCTCGCTCGACCAGGCCGGACCGTTCGCCCGCGACGTGACCGACGCGGCCCTGCTCCTGCGCCACATGGTCGGCGAGCGCGACGGCTGCGACTCGACGTCGCTGACCTTCCCCGAGCCGATCGTCCTCCCCGACCGGGTCCGCCTCGACGGGGTCCATCTCGGCGTTCCCGAGGAGCTCGCCGGCGACGGGATCGAGCCGGGGGTGCTCGCCGCCTTCGAGGCGACGATCGACCGCGCCCGCGAGCTCGGGGCGACGATCGAGCGCTGCACGCTGCCCCACGCGCCCCACGGCCTCTCCGCCTACTACGTGCTCGCCCCCGCCGAGTGCTCCTCGAACCTCGCCCGCTTCGACGGCGTCCGCTACGGACACCGGGCGGACGACGCCACCGACCTCGTATCGATGTACACGCGGACCCGCGCCGAGGGCTTCGGCGACGAGGTCAAGCGCCGCATCATGCTCGGTACCTACGCCCTCTCCAGCGGCTATTACGACGCCTACTACGGCCGCGCCCAGCGGGTCCGCACGAAGATCGCCGACGACTTCCGCGACGCCTTCGCCCGCTTCGACTTCATCGTCACCCCGACCAGCCCCACGGTCGCCTTCGAGCTCGGGGCCAAGCTCGACGATCCGCTGGCCATGTACCTCAACGACTTCTGCACCGTGCCCATGTCGCTCGCCGGGATCCCCGCGATCTCGATCCCCAACGGGCTGGCCGAACCGCCCGGCGGCGGCCCGCCGCTCCCCACCGGCTTCCAGATCGCCGGGCCCGCCTTCAGCGAGAACCGCATCCTCGGCGCCGCCCACGCGCTTGAGCGCGTGCTCGCCTTCGACTCGAGGCGGGTCCGCGGATGACCGGGGGCACCGCCGCCGTCGCCGGTGAGGAGCTCGAGCCGGTCATCGGCCTCGAGATCCACGTCCAGCTGCTCACGGCGACGAAGATGTTCTGCTCCTGCGCGCTGTCCTTCGGCGAACCGCCGAACACCCGGACCTGCCCCGTGTGCCTCGGCCTCCCGGGAACGTTGCCGACGATCAACGCGCGAGCCATCCACTTCGGCCTGATGATCGGCATGGCGCTCGGCTGCGAGCTCGCCCCGCGGTCGATCTTCCACCGCAAGAACTACTTCTATCCCGACCTGCCCAAGGGCTACCAGATCTCCCAGTACGACGAACCGCTCTGCCGCGGCGGCGAGCTCGCCGGCGTGCGGATCCACCGCGTCCACCTCGAGGAGGACGCCGCCAAGCTGATCCACGGCGGCGGCAGCGGGCGGATCCACGGCTCCTCCTACAGCGTGGTCGACTTCAACCGCGGCGGTACGCCGCTGGTGGAGATCGTCACCGAGCCCGACGTCCGCTCGCCCGAGCAGGCGCGCGAGTGGCTCGCCCTGCTCCGTGCCACGCTCCGGCGCCTCGGCGTCAGCGACGTCAACATGGACGAGGGGTCCCTCCGCTGCGACGCCAACGTCTCGGTCCGCCCGGTCGCCACCGACGTGCTCGGGACGAAGACCGAGCTCAAGAACATGAACTCCTTCCGCTTCCTCGAGCGCGGCGTCCACGCCGAGATCGCCCGCCAGAAGGCGCTGATCGCCGCCGGCGGGACCGTCGAGCAGGAGACGCTCCACTACGACCCGACGACCGACCGCATCACCTCGCTGCGCTCCAAGGAGGAGGCGCACGACTACCGCTACTTCCCCGAGCCCGACCTCGTTCCCATCGCCATCACCGCGCCGATGCTCGAGGATGCCCGCGCCGCGATGCCCGAGCTCCCGGCCGCCCGGGCGGCACGTCTCGAGGCGAGCCACGGGCTCAGCGCCGAGAGCGCCCACCAGCTCGGCTTCCGCTCCGACCTCGGCGACTTCTTCGAGCGCGCGCTCGAGCACAGCGGCCACGCCCAGCAGCTCGCCAGCTGGGTCACCGGCGAGCTCGTCCGCCGCGTCGGCGACGGCGATCCCGCCGAGTCGCCGCTCTCGCCCCGGGCGCTCGCCGACCTCGTCGAGCTCGTCGCCGCCCGCGAGGTCACCCAGAAGGCGGCCAAGGAGGTGCTCGAGGCGCTCGTCACCGGCGGCGGCGATCCCCGGGCGATCGTCGCCGAGCGGGGCCTCGGCGCCCTCGCCGGGGACGACCGGCTGGCGGAGCTGGTGGCCGCGGCGATCGCCGGCAACCCCGACGCCGCCGCCAAGATCCAGGCCGGCAACGCCAAGGCGATCGGCGCGATCATCGGCCAGGTCATGCGCGAGACGAAGGGGCGCGCCGACGGCGGCGACGTCACCCGGCTCGTGCACGAGCAGCTCGGCGTCTGAGCGGGCGACCGCGGCGCGCCCCGAGGCGGACGCCCGAGAGCCGACCGGGCGGCGGAGGCCGCGGAGTAGCATCAACGACAAACCCGGCCAGGAGGTCCCCGTGTCAAGACTTGTTCGCATGGATCAGAGCGGTCATACGACGCTCGCGGAATGGACGTCCGAAGACCCGGCGGCAATCGAGGCGGCGGTGCTGGCCTTTCGCCGCGAGCTCGAACGCGGGTACTTCGGCATGGTCTCGACCGGCGAGGGCCACGCCGAGCAGGTGCGTGAGCTCCCGGTGGGCGCCGACCTCGTGATCATGCGCCTGCCCATCGCGGGTGGCTAGCGCGGAGGTTCCGGCCGGCGGCCCGCCGGCGGCCGCCGCGGTCCCCGTTGCCGGGCGCGAGGCCGCCGCCGGGGGCGAGCTCCTGCCCGAGCTGGCCGCCGTGCATTGGCGCCGGCTGGTCGACGAGACCGAGCTCCGGCGCTCGAGCCGGCGCTGGACGGCGTGCACGTTCGCCCACACGGTGCCGTTCGCGGCGGCGGCGGCCGGCCTGATGGCGCTCCAGCCCCTGTCGGCGCCGGTGGCCGCGATGGCGCTGGCCCACGCCTGGGTCATCCCCGAGCTCTACGCGCGGCGCGGCGCCAACGTCGTGCGTCCGCGCCCGCGGGCCGGCGCGGCGGCCGAGGAGCGGGCGCTCGGCCTGCTCGGCGATCTGCTCGATCACCGGGCGCGCGATCTGTTCGCGGCCACCGGGCTCGTGCTCGAGCGCGGCCGCTTCGGCGTCTGGCTGGTCGGCGAGGCCGGGGCGCTGCTTGTGCGGGGGGGCAACGGCCGCCGGGTCCACTGCTACTGCGTCCGGGTCAACGATCCCGAGCTGCCGAGCGGCGACCGCGTCGCCCACCTGCTGCTCGCCCTGCGGGCCGACGAGCGCGGCTTTGCGACGGTCGCCAACCTCGCCTTCGCCGGCGCTCGCTGGCGGGTGCGGCGCCGGATCGATCCGGGCATGCGTCCGGCTCTCGCAGCCGCGGTCAGGACGTTCGGTCCAGGGCGCGACGGACGACTTGGGCCAGCCGTCCAATGACACGGCGGAGCGCCCCTGCCACGATCCTTCGCATGAGGCAAACGACACTTTCCCCCGCTCCGCGCCTGCTGCTCTTCCCGCAGGTCGCCCGCCCCGAAATCGCCGAGGGCCGCCCGGCCGTGCGCCGCTACAGCCTGACCCTGCTGCACGGTGGTAGCCGGTCCCGCCCGGCGACGGCCGACGGCCCGGGCGCCCCCGCCGGCGGCTGAGCGCCCGGCAACCGGCCCGAGTCGGCGACGCCGGATCGGTCGGCGCGAGCCCCGAGCAGGGCCGGCGCCGCGCCGCCCGAGCGCGATGCCCGCCCGGCCTGGCGCGTCGGCGCGATTGACTATGCTCCGAGCATGAACGAGACACCCCACGCCACGGCCTCGCTCAGCTCCCGGGTGGTCGCGGTGATCGTCCTGCTGATCGCCGCCTGGGTTCTGCTCCACTTCCTGATCGGCATCGCGATCGCCGTAGCCAGCGTCGTCGTCATCGTCGTGGCGGTCATGGCGCTGATCTGGGCGGTCCGCGTCCTCTTCTGAGCCGGCGGCGGCCTTGGCCTACATCTTCATCGCGATCTGCTTCGGCATCGCCGGCGGCCTGGTCGGGCGCCTCAAGGGCAGCTCGTTCTTCGTCTGGTTCGTCATCTCCGCCGTGGTGCCGTTCATCGGCCTGGCCACGGCGCTCGTCTACCGCTACGAGACGGAGGAGCCGCTGCGGCGGTGCCCTCGCTGCGAGCGGGCCACCCGCGTCTACGACGCCGTCTGCACCCGCTGCGGCGAGGAGCTCGAGTATCCGGATCCGGCCGAGATCATCGCGCCGACGCAGGCGCTGAGGGTCCAGCCGAGGCTCTGAGCCGCCGCGAACGGCCACGGGCGCAGGCGAGGCGCGGGCGCTATCCTGGGAACGCAAGGCTGGCCGCGCCGGCCAAGCTTGTCGTTGCCGTCAGCGAAGGAAGGTCGCCGGACATGCGCGCAGTCGAAGCCTTGATGGAGTGCTTGAAGGCCGAAGGGGTCGACGTCGTGTTCGGCCTTCCCGGCGGGGCCAACCTGCCGACCTACGACGCGTTCTACGACGCGGGGATCAAGCACGTCCTCGTCCGCCACGAGGCGGGCGGCGGCCACGCGGCCGAGGGCTACGCGAAGGCGACCGGCCGGGTCGGCGTGTCGCTCGGCACCTCGGGGCCGGGGGCGACCAATCTGGTGACGCCGATCATGGACGCGATGATGGACTCGGTGCCGGTCGTGTTCATCACCGGCCAGGTGCGGACCGACCTGCTGGGGACCGACGGATTCCAGGAGGCCGACACGATCGGCATCACGATGCCGGCGGTCAAGCACTCGATCATGATCCAGCACCCGCTGGAGATTCCGCGGGCGATCCACGAGGCCTTCCACATCGCGCGGACGGGCCGGCCCGGCCCGGTGGTCGTCGACATCCCGACCGATCTCTCGCGCGCCGACATCCCCTACGAGCCGGTGACCGACGTGCGCCTGCCCGGCTACCAGCCGACGACCGAGGGCAACCAGAAGCAGATCCGCCAGGCGGCCAAGGCGCTGGCCAGCTCGCGCCGCCCGGTCATCTACGCCGGCGGCGGGGTCATCAACGCCAACGCCGCGGCCGAGCTGACCGACTTCGCGACGACCGACCGCTTCCCGGTGACCTGCACCCTGATGGGCCTCGGCGGATTTCCCGCCGGCCACCCGCAGTGGCTGGGCATGCTCGGGATGCACGGGACGCGCTCGGCCAACTACGCGATGGACGAAGCCGACCTGATCTGCGCCGTGGGCGCCCGCTTCGACGACCGGATCACCGGGAAGCTCTCGGAGTTCGCCCCGCGGGCCAAGTTCATCCACATCGACATCGACCCGGCGGAGATCTCGAAGAACCTCCCGGCCCACATCCCGATCGTCGGCGACGCGAAGAACATCCTCGCCCGCCTGGCCACCGAGTACCGGGGGCTCGACACCGATCCGGGGCGCCTCGAGGAGTGGTGGCGGCGGATCGCCGGCTGGCAGGAGCTCCACCCGCTCCGCTACGACGACTCGTCCGACGCCGAGATCAAGCCCCAGTACATGGTCCAGGCCCTCTACGAGGCGACCGGCGGCGACGCGATCATCACCTCGGACGTCGGCCAGCACCAGATGTGGGCGGCCCAGTACTACCACTTCAAGAAGCCGCGCCGGTGGATCAACTCGGGCGGCCTGGGGACGATGGGCTTCGGCCTGCCGGCGGCGATGGGCGCACAGGTCGGCTGCCCCGATCAGCTCGTCTGCTGCATCTCCGGCGACGGGTCGATCCAGATGAACGCCCAGGAGCTGGCGACCTGCGCGGAGAACGCGATCCCGGTCAAGGTGTTCATCATGAACAACGGCTACCTCGGCATGGTCCGCCAGTGGCAGGAGCTGTTCTGGGACCGCCGCTACAGCCACGTCGACATGGGCTCGTTCCCCGACTTCGTCAAGCTGGCCGAGGCCTACGGGGCGACCGGCATGCGCTTCGAGAGCAAGCACACGCTGGTCGAGGACATGCGCCGGGCGATCGAGACGCCGGGGCCGGTGGTGGTCGACGTGCGGGTCACGCGCGAGGAGAACACCTATCCGATGATCGCGCCGGGCCAGGCGGCGCGGAACATGGTGGGCTAGATGGGGGACCCGGGAACCAAGGAGCAGCTGCTGAGCCTCGAGGACCTCGAGGCGGTCAGCGGTTTGCGCACTGGGCGCAAGCACGTCCTCTCGATCCTCGTCGAGAACAAGCCGGGCGTCCTGACCCGGGTGGCCGGGCTCTTCGCCCGACGGGGTTTCAACATCGAGACGCTGACCGTCGGGCCGACCGACAACGACCAGATCTCGCGCATCACGCTGACCGTCGACGGGGCGATCCATCCGATCGATCAGGTGACCAAGCAGCTCCACAAGCTGATCAGCGTGCTCAAGATCCGCGACCTCGAGCCGGCGGAGACCGTCACCCGCGAGCTCGCCCTGTTCAAGGTCGCCGTCGACGGCCCCCAGCGCGGCGAGGTCATGCAGTTCTGCGACATCTTCCGGGGCCGGGTCGTCGACATCACCAAGCGGTCGATGATCCTCGAGATCACGGGGACGACCGAGAAGATCGAGGCGTTCGAGCGGATGGTCCGCCCGTACGGCCTGATCGAGATGATGCGCACCGGCGAGATCGCCATCGCCCGCGGTCGCGGAGAGACCTGATCGCGTCCGGGGCCGGCTGAGGCGAGCCGGTGCGCGGCACGGTCACCGGCCGGGCCCCGCGCTTCGCCGTGCCCGATCCGGCGCGCCTGGCCGCGCGCCTGGCCCGCGGTGTCCGCCGCGCACGCCGGTCCGGCGAGTGCCTGGTCGGACTGACGTGGGAGCTCGCGGCCGACGTCGACCCGAGCGCGGTGGCGGTGGCGTCGCGGCGGGCGGGCGAGCCGTGGTTCTGCTTCGAGCAGCCCGACCGCCAGAGGGCGGCGGTGGCGGCGATCGGCGCCGTCGCCGTGCTCGAGGACCACGGGCCGGGACGCTTCGACCGCGTGGCGGCCCGCTGGCGCGAGCTCGCGGCGGGGGCGCTGGCCGACCCACCGGACGGGCCGCCGGGAAGCGGCCTGATCGCCTGCGGTGGGTTCGCCTTCGCCCCCGACGGGGGCTCCGCGCCCCACTGGGCGGGCTTCGCGCCGGCCTCGCTCGTCGTGCCGGCCGTGGCGATCGCGCGCCGGGGCGCCGAGGTCCGGATCACCGTGGCCGTGCTCGCGCATCGCGACGATCGGCCGGCCGATCTGCTGGACGAGGTCGAGCGGCGCGTGGGCGAGCTGCGCGAAGAGTCGCTCCCGCTGCTCGATCCCCATCCCACGGGGCGGTTTCGGGTGGCCGGGGCGATGGCGCCCGAGCATTACGAATCGGCGGTCGGCCGGGCGGTCGAGCGGATCCGGGCGGGCGAGCTCGAGAAGGTGGTGCTCGCGCGGGAGGTCGACGTCCACGCCCCGGCGGCGCACGACGTCGCCGCCGTCTTCGGGGTGCTGCGCGAGGCGTTCGGCGCCTGCTACATCTTCTGCGCCGGGCGCGGGGACGCCGCGTTCGTCGCGGCGAGCCCGGAGCTCCTGATCCGCCGGGAGGGCATGCGGGCGAGCACGCTCGCCCTGGCCGGGTCGACTCGCCGGAGCGCGGACCCGGCGGTCGACGACCATCTGGGCGAGCAGCTCCTGCACTCGGCCAAGGACCGGGCCGAGCAGGAGATCGTCAGCCGCCGGATCGAGGCGGCGCTCCTGCCGCATTCGGTCTGGGTGACGATGGCGCCGGAGCCGGTGGTGGTGGTGATCGCCAACATCCAGCACCTGGCGACCCCGGTGCGGGCCCAGCTGCGCCACCCGATCGGGGCGGTCAAGCTCGCCGGCCTCCTCCACCCGACGCCGGCGGTGGGCGGCGAGCCCCATGCGGTGGCGGCGCGGCTGATCCCGGCGCTCGAGGGGATCGACCGCGGCTGGTATGCGGGTCCGGTCGGGTGGACCGACGCCAACGACGACGGCGAGTTCTGCGTGGCGCTGCGCTGCGCGCTGGTCGAAGGCCGCGTGGCCCGCTGCTACGCAGGGGTCGGCGTGGTGGCCGAGTCCGACCCGGCGGCCGAGCTCGCCGAGACCGAGGTAAAGCTCCAGGCCCTGCTCCCGGTGCTCTCCGGCTGAGGCGGAGGGTCGGTGGATCCAGGTTCAGCGGCAGCCACTTGCCGCCGCGGGGCTGTGATGATGCGCCGGAAGCGTCGTAGTCTGGTTGTGAGGTCGATTTGCCAGAGCGGGCGCCGATGATCAGGGCGATGGCGCTTTCGCCGCCGATCGCGGCGGCCGACCGGGGCTGGTTCGAGGCGCTCTACCGGGGCAGCGCGGCCGACGTCCACGCCTACGTCGCCTCGCTCCTGCGCGACCGGGCGGCGGCCGAGGACGTCACCGCCCTGGCCTTCGAGCGGGCCTACCGCCGCCGCGCCGTGTTCAACCCCGCTCGGGGCAGCGCCCGGGCCTGGCTGTTCACCATCGCCCGGAACGCGGCCCTCGACGAGCTGCGCCGACGCCGGCGGACGGCCTCGCTGATCGGCGACATCGCCGGCGCGGAGCCGGTCGCCTCCGAGGACGAGGAGCGGCGTGCTCGCCGGGACGTCGTGCGCGCCGGCCTCGAGCAGCTCGATCCGCGCCAGCGGGAGCTGATCCTGCTCAAGTTCCACGCCCAGCTGTCGAACGCCGAGCTGGCCAAGGTGCTCGGCTGCAGCGTCTCCAACGCCGGCACGCGGCTGTGCCGGGCACTCGAGCGGTTGAGGGAGGTCTGCGATGTCGCGGCCTGAACGCCCGGCGGACCGGCTGACCGGCGTGGAGGCCCGTGAGCTCGAGCAGCTCGATCGGGTGCTCGCCCGGGGCCCGGCGGCGGCCGAGCTCGGGGGGGATGAGGGCCGCCTCGCCGGCCTCGTGCTCGCCGTGCGCGACGACCGCCCCCCGCTGCGCCCGGCCTTCGCCGAGGGGTTGGACGCACGCCTGGCCGCCGGATTCCCCCGGCGCGGGCCGGCCGCCGGGCCTGACGGCGG
>JBPCNA010000168.1:0-4766 GCA_051001735.1 Solirubrobacteraceae bacterium | reverse complement strand
CGGCCGCCCCGGCGGCCGCGACGCCGGCGCGCCACCTCGGCCCCGGCCTCGTCGCCGTCGACCTCGCCGGCCTCGGCAGCGGCAGCGGCCGCAGCGGCTTCGGCTTCGGCTTCGACCGCCCGTTGCGCCTCAGCGGCCTCGAGCTCGGCGGCGATCGCCGCGTCGTCCTCGGCGCGGAGATCGATCTCGTCGTCGAAGTACGCCTCGCCGGCGCCCGCCTCGGACTGATCGCCGTCGCCCGTCAGGCCGTTCTCCTTCTTGAAGACCTGGATCTGCTGGACGCTCACCTCGAGCTGATGAGCGACCCACGCGTCGGTCCGGCCCTGGCGCGTCCAGGCGCGGATCTGGTTGAGATGGGGTCGAAGCGATTTGCGGGCCACAGGCGATCCGGACACTAGCGGAAAGTGTCCGCACACCCGGCGCGCTTGCATTCTCGGGCGGTAACAGGCTTAATGGTTGTCCACGGCGGCAAATGGAGGTGCTGAGTGCTGGTCCTGACCCGAAAGTCGAACCAGAGCATCATGATCGGGGATGAGATCGAGATCTCGGTGCTGTCGGTGATGGGCGACAAGGTGCGCATCGGCATCCAGGCGCCGCGCGAGGTGCCCGTCTTCCGCCGGGAGGTCTACCTCGAGATCCAGCGCGAGAACGCCGAGCAGCTGGGCGCCGAGGCGGCGACCTAGTCCGGCACGAGCCGGCGACGGCGATCCGTGGGCGCTGCGGCCGGACGGCCGCGCTCAGCCCATGACGACGTAGAGCGCCTTGAACATGGCGATCGTGACGATCACGGCCGTCGCGATCAGGGTCAACGAGAGCAGGGCGAAGCGAAGCGAGCTCCGCTTGGTTTCGCGCTGGGCCCGGCGCCGGCGGGCGCGCTGCGCCGAAGCCTGCCGCAGCGACTCCCGGCGGTGACGATCCTGGTGGATCTCCTCCACGAAGGCCCGCTCGAGCTGAGCGAGGCTTTGACGCATCCTCATCGCCGGAGAGCCTAACCGACTCGGGCTCCACAATTCTGGGCCGTCGCGCTCGTCTCGCCGCGCCGCCGGCGATATCCCTGCAAACGCGGCGGCCCCGGCGTCGGGTGCGGGCACCCGGCGCGGAGGGCCGGCCGGCGCCGGCGGAATGTGGCGGAGCGAGCGCCGGCGATCCCTAGAATCAAGCGCGATGTCACGGGCCGACCTGTTCGTCGTCTGCAAGAACCCGGAGTGCGGGGAGGAGGTGAGCCCGTACATAACCGAGTGCCCCTACTGCGGGGCTCGCCTGCGCAAGCGCGCCCCCAAGCTCGATCGCGGCCGGCCCCGCGAGCGGCCGGCGCGGCTCGCCCCGCCGTCGCTCGGGCGGCTCCGGCGCAACGAGATCCCCGGCATCCGCGCCGACTCGCCGCCCTACACGACCGCGGTGATCGTGATCGCGACCTGCGTCATCTGGATCCTCACGCGCGGCGGCTACCTCCAGGCGCCCGACCTCGTGGTCGCCGGCCCGGTCCACAACGAGTGGTGGCGCCTGGTCACCTCCCAGTTCACCTACTTCTTCACCACCGCCGCGTCGCCCACGGGCACCGGCGTCTATCAGTTCGTCTGCCTCCTGACCATCGCCGTCTTCGGCTGGCTGCTCGAGCGGCGCCACGGCGGACTGGTGGTGGCGATGCTGTTCCTTTTGGGCGGCGCGGGCGGCGCCTTAGTTGCGAGCGTCCTCGACACACAGGCTGTGGTGGCCGGCGCCAACGGAGCCGCGCTCGCCCTCCTCTGCGCCTGGGCGGTCCCCGATCTGCTGGCCCGCCGCGGCGGCGAGGACTACGACGGCGACCTCCTCGGCGCCGGCGCCTTCGCCCTCGTCCTCCTCGCCATGCCGATCGCCCGGCCCGAGGCCAATGCCGTGGCCGGCGGGGTCGGCGTGATCGTCGGCTACCTCGTCGGGCTCGGGCTCGTCCGCTTCGCCGCCCGTCGCTGAACCGCGCGGGTCCTCGACTGCGCAGCCTCGAGCAGGCGCGGACGGGCTGCCGCCCGGCACCGAGCCCCGAGCCTTATCCGGCTCGCAGCTGCACGGCGATCTCCCCCGGCGTCCCGTCGACCAGGCGCCCGACGACGGTCCCCAGAGCGGTGTCCGCCGCCTCCGGGGGGACCGCCGCGAGCAGGCCGCCGGAGGTCATCGCGTCGCAGACCAGCCAGCGCAGCGGCTCGCCGACATCGTCGGCGAAGCGGGTGAACGTCTCGGCGTAGGCGCGGTTGCGCCGGGTTCCGCCGGCCACGACGTCGGCGCCTGCGCGCAGGAGCTCGACCACGCCGGCGATCGCCGGAACCGACTCGGCATCGAGCTCGGCGGCCAGGCCGCTGGCCCGGGCCAGCTCGTGGAGGTGGCCGACCAGGCCGAAGCCGGTCACGTCGGTCAGGGCGTGGGCGCCGGCCTGGCGAGCGGCGACCGCCGCCGCGCCGTTGAGCTCGCACATGACCGCCGTCGCCCGGGCCAGGAGCCCGGCCGGTGCGAGCTCGCGCTTGACCGCGGTCGACACGACGCCGGCGCCGAGCGGCTTCGACAGGACGAGCACGTCGCCGGCCCGGCCGCCCGCGTTGGTGAGGATCTCGTCGGGGTGGACGAGGCCGCTGACCGCGAGGCCGAACTTCGGCTCCGGGTCGTCGATCGAGTGCCCGCCGGCGATGCTGGCGCCGGCCAGGCTGACGGCGTCGTGGGCGCCCCGCATGATCTGCTCGAGCACCTCCCCGCCCAGCGTCTCCAGCGGGAAGGCGACGAGGTTGAGGGCGAGGATCGGGCGCGCCCCCATCGCGTAGATGTCAGACAGCGCGTTGGTCGCGGCGATCCGGCCGAAGTCGTAGGGATCGTCGACGATCGGCGTGAAGAAGTCGACCGTCTGGACGAGCGCCAGCTCGTCGCTGAGGCGGTAGACAGCGGCGTCGTCGGCCGCCGCCGCCCCGACCAGGACGTTCGGATCGGCGATCGCCGGGAGGCCCCGGATGATCGGGTGGAGCGCGCTCGCCGGGAGCTTGCAGCCGCAGCCGGCGCCGTGCGAGAGCGAGGTGAGCCTGGTGGCCACGCCCGTATGATGAACCGCCGTGGAAAAGCGTGCCTACACCGCCGACGAAGTCGACGCCGCCGTCCAGCGGCTCCAGGATCCCGCCCGCTTCGCGCACGCCTCGGAGGTGGTCACCCACGCCGCCCCGAGCCTCGCCGGGGTGCTCGACGCCGCGCTCGCCGAAGGCGGCTGGTTCGGGCCCGCCCACGACGAGCAGGTCCGCCGGGCGGCCGAAGGCGGCGACCTCGCCGCGCGCTACGAGGCGGTCGAGACGCTGGTCGCCGAGCAGACCCGGGTCGGCATGCTCGTCGGCGTGGCCGTCGGCTTCGAGCTCGCCCGGGAACTCGAGGGCGGCGATCGGGTCCCCTCGACGGGGGGCGATAGATGACGCACGCCGTGGTGCTGATCGAAGCCGAGCGCGACGCCCTTCAGAGCCTGGGCGGCGCCCTGGCCGAGCTCGACGGGGTGGCCGAGGCCTACTCGGTGACCGGAGAGTGGGATTTCGTGGTGATCGTCCGGGTCGCCCGGCACGAGCAGCTGGCCGACATCGTCACCGGGGCGATCGGCCAGGTCCCCGGGGTCGCCCGCACCCAGACGATGGTCGCTTTCGAGGTCTTCTCGCGGCACGACCTCGACGCCATGTTCTCGATCGGCGAGTAGGCCGCCGGTTCGCTCCCCGGCCGTCAGAGCGCAGTTCGGGCCCACCCTGCCCGAGCTGCTGGCTCCCCGCTGGCACGGGGCCGGCGCCGGCAGCCGCCGCCGCGTGCTCGGCCTCGTCGGCGCCGTCGTCCTCGCCGCCGCAGCGATCGTCGCTCTCTACCCCCGCGACGGATGGGTTCTCCACCACGGCAGCGTTGCGTTCAACCTTCGCTATCCCCGGACCCTCCACCGCGTCGCCACCCCGCCCGGCGCCTACGCCCGCATCGAGCAGCACGACGCCGAGGGCCGGCTCCTGCGCTGGTTCGAGGTCGACCCGCTGAGCCTCCCGGCCTTCCACGGCGAGATCAGCGGCGCCCTGCCCGTCTACGCGACCCGCTACCTCGCCGGCCTCGCCCGGCGCACCCCCGGCTTCCTGCTCCAGACCGAGACGAAGACCCGGGTCAACCTGAACCCCGGCTACACGGCGACGTTCACCTCGGTGGACGGCGGGCGCAAGATGTTCGACCGCATCGTCATGCTCGTCCCCGCCATCTCCGGCGTCACCGACGGGGTGATCCTCCGCATGGGCACCATCCCCAGCACGCTCGTCCCCGGGCCCGACCAGGTCGCCGCGCTCGACGTCCTCCAGGTCCCGCTGCGGAGCTTCCGCTTCGGAACCTGACCGCTGACGGCCAGCCGGCTCCCTCCCGGGCTACGGGACGTCGACGACCGTGCCGCCCGGGGCGACGACCTCGGTCGTCGACGTCGCCGGCTGGGTGGCGGGCGCGGCCGGCAGGGCGGCGCCGGCGGTCGCCGGTGGGCCGGTCGCCGCGGGCGGCGTCGAAGTCGACTGGACGATCACCTGCACCGGCGGCGGCGGCGTCGCGGCGTCGGCGGGCGGCGCGGCGGCGGCCGGCGGCTGCGGCGGCAGTACCGAGGAGTTCGAGATCTGCTGGATCGTCTGGGGCGGCGCTGCCGCCGCCGGCGGCGTCGGCGGCGTGACCGGAGTGGTGGCGGTCACCGCCGGCGCGGAATTTGCCGCCGCCAGGGGCAAGGTGTCGGCACGCTTGGCCGCGGCGGGGTTCCCAGCCTTCCGTTG
>JBPCNA010000167.1:0-13203 GCA_051001735.1 Solirubrobacteraceae bacterium | reverse complement strand
GCCGCCGTCCTGGCCCGCGGCGGCGGCGGCGCCCCGTGCGCCTGCTTCGGCGCCGGCGCGACGGTCAGCCGGATCGCCGTCGCCCGCAACGTCCTCCTGGCGGCGGCCTTCGCCGGGCTGCCGTCGGTGCCCGACCGGGCGGCGTCCACGGTCAGCTGGCTCGCCGGCGGGCTCGTGCTCGCGCTGGCCGGCCTGGCGGCCCTCGTCGTGGCGGTCGTCGCCCTGGCCCGCGAGGTCGGCGTGCTGCGCCTGCGCCTCGGCCCGCAGCTCGCGCTCGAACTGGCCGACGAGGGCCCGCCGGTCGGCCGGCCGGTCGCGCTGATCGAACGCTTCGCCGTCGACGGCGACGTCAAGCTCGCGCTCGCCGTGTTCACCTCCGAGGGCTGCGCCCTCTGCCGGGCGCTCGAGCCGGCGCTGGCCTGGCTGGCCAGCGATCCCTTCGTCGCGGCGCTGAGCTTCGACGAGCAGGCCGACGCCGACGTCTGGCGGGGGCTCGACATCCCCGGGAGCCCCTACGCCGTGGTGCTCGACCGGTCGGGCACGGTGCTCGCCAAGGGGGCGTTCAACACCGGGGGCCAGCTCGAGGGCCTCCTGGCGACGGCGGAGCGCCGGGCCGCGGTGAGCCATGCCGGCGGATGACGGGCCGCCCGAGTTCGGGCTGGCCGTCGCCAGGAGGACTTCCCGCCGAGGCTTCGTCGCCCGCGTCGGCGCGGCGCTCGTCGCCGCGGCGGGGGGCCGGGCGCTGGCGCAACCCGAGGCGGCCGAGGGCTTCCACTTCTGCGGCCACATCTACACGACGGCGAGCTGTCCGCATCCCACCGGCCTCCCACGGGTCGACGCGAAGGGCCGGCCCCTGCGCGCCGCCGACGGCCACCCGGTGGACGACCTCGGCCGGCCGGTCAACCCGGCCGGGCATGCGCTCGACGCCACCGGAGCGGTCCTGTTGGACCCGGCGGGCCGGCCGCTCCCGCCGGCGCCGCGGAGCCGGGTCTGCCTCGACGCCATCCCCGAGCGCTTCGGGCTGCAGACGCACGTCGACGGGTCGTGGTACCGCTGCTGCGGCGGCCACGTCCGGCGCCTGCTCGACTGCTGCGCCCAGTCGAGCCGCCGGATCAACGGCGACGCCGCGCTGACCGGCTACTGCTACGCGGGGCGGACGGTGTTCTGCACCTACTACTACGACACGGGCATCAAGTGCTGAGCACGGTCCTGCTCGCGGTCACGGCGTTCGCCGCCGGCCTGACGGGGACCTGGTCGCCCTGCGGCTTCTCGATGCTGAGCACGCTCGGGCCGACCGGGCACACGGGCGGGCGGCGGACGACGGGCGCGGCGTGTGCCAGCTTCGGGCTCGGCGCCCTGGCCGGCGGGGCGGCGACCTTCGGCGCCCTGTCGCTGCTCGGCCGGGCTGTCGGCGGCGGCGGGTCGCGGGCGGCGAGCGCGCTGGCGGTGGCGATCGCCCTGGCGGCCGCCGTGGGCGAGGCCCGGGGCGTGCGCGTCCTGCCCCAGGTCCGCCGCCAGGTCCCCGAGCACTGGCGGCGGGTGATGCCCCTGCCGCTGGCCGGCGGGCTCTACGGCGTGCTGCTCGGGCTCGGCTTCACGACGCTCGTCCTCACGCTCGCCGTATGGGCGCTTGCCGGCGTCTGCGTCGCCCTCGGCGACCCGTCGGCCGGCCTGGCCGTCGGGCTCGCCTTCGGCGCCGGGCGGGCCCTCCCGGTCGTCGCCCTGGCCCCGTGGATCGACGGCGAGCGGGGCCTGCGCTACGCGGAGATGATGGCCGAGCGGCCGGTCATCCTGCGGTCGCTGCGCCGGCTCGACGGCCTGCTCCTGCTGCTCTGTGCGGTCGCCGTCGGGGCGGGCGCTGGTGCGAGGAGCGCCGCCGCCGCTGCCGCTGTCGCTCCGACGGCGGTGGCCGCCGGGGCGACCGACCCGACGCTCGGCGGCGGCACCCTGGCCTGGGAGGCCCCGGCGATCGCCGCCGGCGTCGCCCTCGCCGGTCCGGGCGCGTCCCCCGCACCCTCGACGGAGCCGATCCGGCCCTCGGCGGCCCGAACCTGGTCGTCCACGTCGGCCCCGAGGTGACGGTCACCGCCGGCGGGGTTCTCGTCGGTCGGGTCGCCATCCCCGGGGTCGAGCAGCTCGCCGTCTCGGCCGGATGGCTGGTTGCGCGAGCGACCGGCGCCGGCGGGCGCCAGATCCTCCTCGCGGCGCCGCTCCCGGGATGACCGTCGTCGCCGCCGAGCCGTCCGCCGTCGACCTCGGACGCCCGGCGATCGACGGCGACCGGGTCGTCACGGCGATCAACGGCGCGAAGGCCAGCCGGATCGTCGAGTTCGACCTGGCCGCCGGCGGCCGGCGCGTCCTGCGCTCGTCGCGCGACAGCCAGCTGCTGAACCCGGCGCTGCTCGGCGACCGGCTCCTCTACGAGCGGGCGACCTACTGCGACCAGCGCCTGATCCTCGGGTCGGCGAGGACGGCCGCCCCCGGGCAGATCCTCCTGCGCCTCGGAGGTCTCGCCTCGCGCGCCGCGGGCCACGCGCCGGGCCATACGACCCAGGGGAGCGAGCCGAGCCGGTGCCCGAAGCCGCAGGCGCTGCGGACGCACGTCAGCCTGTGGACCACGGCGCCCGGGCCGGTCGGCGCCTACGTCACCGAGCTGACCCCGAACCCCCCGGCCCGGCCCTCGCCACCCTGTTCGGGATCCCGCTGTAGGACCAGGTTTTCTATGTTGACTCCGAAAAACGGAGCAAAGGTAGAAAACCTCCGCCCGAACCGAGCCGTCAGGTCGTCATCCCGGTGAACTGTCCGCCGGTGACGTTGAGCACCTGTCCGTGGATGTAGTTGGCCCACGGTGAGCAGAGCAGGAAGATCCCGCCGGCCGCCTCCTGGGGAGTCCCGGGGCGCCCGAGCGGGATCAGCATCGACACCATTCCCCGCAGCTGGTCGGGGATGCCGAGCTGGATCTGCTCGCCGTCGAGCTCCATCGTGTTCGACTCGTCCTTGGAGGCGGTCAGGCGCGTCTCGATGTAGCCGAAGGCGACGGCGTTCACGTTGACTTTGAACTGGCCCCACTCCTTGGCCAGCGTCTTGGTCATCCCGACGACCGCCGCCTTGCCGGCCGCGTAGTTGGCCTGGCCGGCGTTGCCCATCGTCCCGGAGATCGACGAGACGTTGACGATCTTGCGGAAGACCTCGCGGCCCTCGGCGCGCTCGACCTTGGCCGGCTCGCGCAGGTGGGGGGCGGCGGCCCGGATCACCCGGAACGGCGCGACGACGTGGATGTCGAGCATCCGCTGGAACCAGTCGTCGGTCATCTTGTGAATCGGCGCGTCGAGCGTGTAGCCGGCGTTGTTGACGACGATGTCGATCCGCCCGAACGCGTCGATCGCCGTGGCCACGAGTTCGTCGGGGACTCCCGGCTTGGTCAGGTCCCCGGCAAACATCGCGGTCTCGCCGCCGATCGCCGCGGCCGCCTCGGCGGCGGCGTCGCCGTCGAGGTCGTTGACCACGATCTTCGCCCCGTGCTCGGCCAGGAGCTCTGCCGTCGCGCGGCCGATCCCCCGGGCGGAGCCCGTGATGATGGCCACCTTCTCGTCGAGAACTCCCATTCCGTCTCCTTTGCTGGTTGTAGTCCCGGGCGGTCGGCGCGGGTGACCCGCCGGGCGCGGCGGCGACCGTGGCGTCGCCCCCAAAATCGGCAGCGGACCGCCGCCGGGCTCAGAGCCCGAAGCTCCGACCGATCACCTCGAGCATGATCTCGTCGGTCCCGGCGCCGATCCGGTGCAGGCGCATGTCGCGCCAGACCCGCTCGATGCCGTACTCCTTCATGTATCCGGCCCCGCCGTGGATCTGGATGCAGTCGTCGGCCACCTCGACGGCCATCCGCGAGGCGTGGAGCTTGGCGATCGAGATCTCCCGCACCGGGTACTCGCCCCGCTCGAATCGCCAGGCCGTCGTGTAGACGACCTGCCGGGCCGTCTCGATCTTCGTCGCCATCTCGGCGAACTTGTGGCGGGTCGCCTGGAGGTGGCCGATCTCCCGGCCGAACGCCCGCCGCTCCTTGGCGAAGGCCAGCGTCCGCTGGAAGCAACGCTCGGCGGCGGCGACGCAGCCGGCGGCGCCGATCAGCCGCTCGCCCTGGAGCTCCCACATGATCTGGTGGAAGCCCTTGCCCACCGTCCCGAGGACCGCCGTCGCCGGGACGCGGACGTCCTGGAAGCTGAGCAGCGCCGTGTCGGATGCGTGCATGCCGAGCTTGACCAGCCGGCGCTCGCGGACGACGCCGGGCGCGTCGAGTGAGACCAGGAAGAGGGTGAAGCCGTCGTGGCCGGCCGCCGGGTCGGTCTTCGTCAGGAGGACGATGACGTCGGCCCGGTGGCCGTTGGTGATGTAGGTCTTCGAGCCGTTGATCACGTACTCGTCGCCGTCGCGCACCGCTCGCGTCTTGATCCCGGCGACGTCCGAGCCGGCGTCCGGCTCGGTGATCCCGAGGCAGAGGATCTTCTCGCCGCGGATCGCCGGGGCCAGCCAGTCGCGCTTCTGCTCGTCGGTCCCGAAGCGCTCGATCGGCGGCATCGCCATGTCGGTGTGGACGGCGACGCCCATCGCCGTTCCCGCCGAGTCGGCGCCGGCCATCTCCTCGGCGAGGACGAGGTTGCAGTAGTAGTCGCCGCCCTGCCCACCGTGCTCCTCGGGCATCGACAGGCCGAGGAAGCCGAGCTCGCCCATCCGCCGGAAGACCGAGTCGGGAAACGTCGTCTCCTCCCACTCCTCGGCGTGGGGGGCGAGCTCGCGGGCGACGAAGCGGCGGATCGACTCGCGCAGCTGGTCGTGCTCGTCGGTGAACACGAAGTGCCGCCGCGGGGCTGCGAAGTCCGGCTTGACGGGCTGCTCGGCGGTGGCCAACGGGTGCTCCTTCGCTCGCTGGGGATGGTGACGTCGCCTTCGCAAGTAAACAGTAGTACTTCTCACTTCTGGCTAGGATGGTCCTCGTCATGGCCGAGCCCCTAGTCGTCTACGAGGTCGCCCCGACGGGTGTGGCGACGCTCCGGCTCAACCACCCGGCCCGGCGCAACGCGCTCTCGGCCGAGCTGCTCGCGGCGCTCGCCGCGGCGCTCGAGCGGGCGGGCGGCGACCCCGCCGTCCGGTGCGTCGTGGTCGCGTCCGGCCATCCGACCGTCTTCTCCGCCGGAGCCGACCTCGCCGGCTTCGCCGGCGACCGGCCGCTGCTCGACAAGCACGACGCCGCCGCCGGCTTCATCCGCGTGTTCCAGCTGATCGGGACGCTCGGGAAGCCGACGATCTGCGCCGTCGACGGCGCCGTCCTCGGCGGGGCGGTCGGGGTCGTCCTCGCCTGCGACCTCGTCGTGGCGAGCACGGCCGCCGTCTTCGGGACGCCGGAGATCGGGGTCGGCGCCTTCCCGTTCATGGTCATGGCGCTGATGTACCGCAACGTCCCCCGCAAGAAGGCGAGCGAGCTGCTCCTGCTCGGCGAGCGCATCTCGGCCGAGGAGGCCCGGGCGGCGGGCATCGTCAACCGCGTCGTCGCGCCCGACGAGCTCGCCGGGGCCGTCGGCGGCTGGGCGGACCGTCTGGCCGCCGCCTCGCCGTCGACGATGCGGCTGGGCAAGGACGCGATCCACCGCCAGATGGACATGGCGCTGCTCGACGCGCTCGAGTACCTCCGGTCGCAGCTGACCATCGTCATGGCGACCGACGACCTCCGCGAGGGGATCGACGCCTTCTTCGAGCGGCGGGAGCCCGAGTGGAAGGGCAGCTGAGCGACCTCCCCCTCGCGGGCGTGCGCGTGCTCGACCTCTCGCGCCTCCTGCCCGGGGGCTTCTGCTCGCTGCTCCTTGCCGACTTCGGCGCCGACGTCGTCAAGGTCGAGGCGCCCGGCGGGGGCGATCCGCTCCGCGACTGGCCGCCCTTCCACGACGGCGCCGGGTCGGCGCCGTTCATGGCCTTGAACCGCAACAAGCGCTCGATCCGCCTCGACCTGAAGACGCCGTCCGGATGCGACGTGCTCCGGCGCCTCGTCCGCGGCCACGACGTCCTGCTCGAGTCGTTCCGGCCCGGGGTGCTCGACCGCCTCGGCGTCGGCTACTCGGAGCTGCGCGAGGAGAACCCCCGGCTCGTCTATTGCGCGATCACCGGCTACGGGCAGGACGGGCCGCTCCGCGAGCGCGCCGGCCACGACATCAACTACCTCGCCCGGGCCGGGCTGCTCGGGCTGAGCGGCGAGCGCCTCGGCCCGCCGACGACCTCGGCCGGGCAGATCGCCGACCTCGGCGGCGGTGCCCTGCTCGCGGCCTTCGCGATCCTCGCCGCCCTGCGCGAGCGGGAGCGGAGCGGCTGCGGGCAGCTGGTCGACGTGGCCATGGCCGACGGGGCGCTCGCCTGGCTGGCCCTGGTCGCCGCCGGCCGCCTCGCCGGGGCGCCCGAGCCCGAGCGGGGATCGATCGAGCTCGGCGGCGGGCTCCTCTGCTACCGGCCTTACCGCTGCGCCGACGGCTGGGTCACGCTCGGTGCGCTCGAGCCGAAGTTCTGGGCCGCCTGGTGCCGGGGCGTTGGGCGCGAGGAGCTGGTCGACTGCCAGTTCCACCCGCCGGGGTCGCCGGCCCACCGGGCGGTCGAGGAGATCTTCAGCGGTCGCACCCGGGGGGAGTGGGAGGCCTTCGGCGCCGAGCACGACTGCTGCCTCGAACCTGTGCTCGGGCTCGACGACGTGCTCGACTCGGCCCAGGTCCGGGCCCGGGGGATGGTGGTGGAGATCGACCAGCCGGGCGCCGACCGTCCGGTCCGCCAGCTCGGCATCCCGGTCAGGCTTTCGCGCACCCCGGGCGACCACCGTCGGCGGCCGTCGCCGGCTCCGGGGGAGCACACGGCCGCGGTGCTCGCCGACGCCGGCTACGACGCCGCCGAGATCGCGGCGCTCGAGCGCGCCGGAGCCGTCGCGCGATGAGCACGGTCGACGGGCTGCTGAAGATGTCCGAGCTCGTCGAGCGCTCGGGGGTCAGCGCAGCGACGATCAAGCACTACCTCCGCGAGGGCCTGCTGCCGGAGCCGGTTCGCACCAGCCGCAACATGGCCTACTACGGGCCGGAGTTCGTCGAGCGGCTGACCCTGATCAAGCGGCTGCAGGAGCAGCGCTTCATGCCCTTGCGGCTGATCAAGCGGATGCTGACCGAGGCGCCCGACCGGCTCTCGGCGCTGCTCGAGCTCGAGGACCGGATCATCGACAAGGCGCTCAGCCACTCCCAGGAGCAGGCGCGGCTCCCGGCCGACGAGGCGCGGCGTCGCTACGACGTGCCCGAGGCCGCGCTCGACCGCCTGGCCGAGCTCGGCGTGCTGACGCCGTCGGCAGCGGGCTACGACCCCGACGACGTCAAGGTGATCGAGGCGATCGGCCGCTTCCGGGCGAGCGGGTACGACGAGACGCTCGGCTTCACCGTCTACGACACCCTCCGCTACCGGGAGGCGCTGGAGCCGCTCGTGGCCAAGGAGGTGCAGACCCTGCTCGGCCGGCTGACCGGCGAGGTCGACGCCGACCGGGCGGTCGAGATCATCAGCGCCGGCGCCGAGCCGCTCCGCGAGCTGATCGGCGCGATGCACTCGAAGCTCCTGCTCGCCGAGCTCCGCCGCCAGCGCCGCGCCGCGCAGTAGAGCGGCCTCCGGGTTATTCCCGAGGCCGGGGCGAGGATCCGCATTGTCCTGCTCGACGTCCACATGCCCGACGGTGGCGGCCCCGCGGTGATCCGGGCGTGGGCGGATCGTGCCCGGGAACCCGCTTCCTCTGTCTGTCTGTCGGTCTCCGACGCGCCCGAGGATGTGATCGACCTTGTCGGCGGCCCTGCGCAAGCTCCACCTCTCCAATCGCCATCAGCTCGTTCGGTGGGCGTCCGCGCACAAGCTGATCGACTGACGGTCAGCGTCTTCGCGCCTCGACGTAGACGGTTCCGCCCCGCCTGAGCGCGACCTCGAGCGCGGCGGCGAGGGCGGCCGCCGGGGCGAGGAGGACCCCGGTGCCGAGGATCCTCGCTCGCCGTCCTGCGTCCTGCTCCTGCCAGCGGGCCTCCGGGCGCCGGACGGCGTCGTAGAGGCTCGGCGCTCCGGGGGCGAGCCCGACCAGGCCGTGGAGCCAGCCGAAGACGACCTGGCCGCCGCGCCAGTGGCTGACACGCTCGATCTCGAGTCCGCGGTCGGCGGCCCGAGCGACGAGGGCGGCGGCGGGGATATGGGTGAGGTGGCGGGGGAGGTCGAGGGCGAGCCAGCGATCGCCGAAGAGGCGGGCCTGGAGGCTCGCGGCGTTCGGCACGGCGACGACGAGGACGCCGCGCGGGGCGAGCAGGTCGACCGCCCGGTCGAGGTCTGCGCCCGGCTCGGTGAGGTGCTCGAGCGAGTGCCAGAACACGATTGCCGCCCAGCGGCCGCCGAGCTCGCTGAGCGGCGTCGCCCGGATCAGGTCGCCGCTTGCCTCGCGCTCGAGCCCGACGGCCTCGCGCCCCCGGCGGCGGAGCGCGGCGACGAGGCCGCCGGAGCCGGCGCCGACATCGAGGATCGGACCGGGCGGGGCGATCCGGTCGAGGCGGCGGGCGAGCGTGCCGCGCGTCAGCGCGAGCACGGCGTCGCCCGGGCCGCCGAAGCGTCCGCCGGCCGGGCGGTAGGCGCCGCCGTAGGCTTCGGCGAGCGCCGCCTCGTCCGGCCACGGGTCGGTGGTGGCCGCGCCGCAGACGGCGCATACCGTCCGGCCGCGCCGGCGCCGGGCATGTCGATCGAACGGCGCCGAGCACCAGGCGCACGTCGCCCTGGATCCGCTCGAGCTCCAGCGTGTGGCCGCGAGCATCGTCGCTATTGTTGCGCGGGAGACCGTTGACTGACCAGTCAATCCAAAATTCGGGGCTGCGGGTCTCGGCCGTCCAGATGAACTCGACGGACGACCGGGCGGCCAACCTCGCCCAGGCCGACCGGCTGACCCGGGAGGCGGCCCGCGACGGCGCCGAGCTCGTCCTGCTGCCCGAGAAGTGGAGCCTGCTCGGGTCGGGCGCGGCGCTCCAGGCCGGCGCCGAGAGCCTCGACGGACCGGCGCTGTCCTGGGCGCGGGAGACGGCCCGGGAGCTCGGCATCGACCTCGTCGCTGGGTCGATCGTCGAGCGCCTCGGCGCGCCGGCGGAGCGGCTGGCCAACACCTCGGTCCACGTCGGCCCCGACGGGTCGATCGGCGCCGTCTACCGCAAGATCCACATGTTCGACGTGACGGTCGACGGCGTCGTCTACGAGGAATCGCTCCACGAGCAGGCGGGCACGGAGATCGTCACCTCGCGGAGCCGCAGCGGCGTCGAGCTCGGGCTCAGCGTCTGCTACGACGTCCGCTTCCCAGAGCTCTACCGGATCCTCACGCTGCGCGGCGCCCGGGTCCTCCTCGTGCCGGCCGCCTTCACCCTGGCGACGACGCGCGACCACTGGGAGACGCTGGTGCGGGCGCGGGCGATCGAGAACCAGGCGTTCGTCGTCGCGGCCAACCAGATCGGCCGCCACCCGCCGGACTACCGCTCGGGCGGCCGGTCGCTGATCGTCGACCCGTGGGGTGTCGTTCTGGCCCAGGCGCCCGACGCCGTCTGCCAGATCCAAGCCACGCTCGACCTGCCGGCCCAGGACCGGATCCGCGCCGAGCTGCCGGCGCTGGTCAACCGTAGACCCGAGGCCTACACCTGGCCGGCGGTGAGCGCCTGATGGCCACGACGCGCAGCCAGGCGGCAGCCGACAAGCGGCGCCTGATCCTCGACGCGGCGGTGCTGACCTTCGCCAGCCGCGGCTTCCACGCCTGCCGGGTGGCCGACATCGCCGACCAGGCCGGCGTCGCCTACGGGCTCGTGTACCACTACTTCGCCTCCAAGGACGAGGTGCTCGACACCCTCTTCCTCGAGCGGTGGACGGTGATGCTCGAGCGGATCCGCGAGGTCGACGCCCAGGAGATCCCGGCGCGGGAGAAGCTGGCGGCGATCGCCTCGTTCATCGTCGAGTCCTACCGGCGCGATCCCGACCTGATGAAGGTGATCATCGTCGAGGTCACCCGGGCGGCCAACTCCTTCGGGGCGCGCCACATGACGGAGATCAGCGAGGCCTACGTCCTGATCGCCAAGATCGTGGCCAAGGCCCAGGAGGACGGGTCGTTCCGGCCGCAGGTCGCGCCCCAGTTCGCGGCCCTCGCCTTCTACGGGGCGATCGAGCAGGTGCTCACCGGCTGGATCTTCGGCGTCCTCGAGCAGGGCGACCACGAGTTCGAGCAGGCCAAGCACTACATCGTCGAGACGATCTGCGGCGGACTCGACGCGTGAGCGCGTGCGGCCGGGCAGGGCCAACTTTTCACCGCCGGCGAGCCGGATCTGATTGACTGCTGGCCATGCAGGGACCGCTCGTCAAACGCTTGATGTGGTCCGGCCTGATGGCCGGCCTCGGCGCCGCCTCCGCGGTGGTGACCAACAAGCTCGGCGCGCTCATCTGGCGCCGCCTGTTCGACGAGGAGCCGCCGGAGTGAGTCGCCGATGAGCGAACCTGGCGCGGGCTCCACGGGCAGCGGCGGCTGGGCCGCGCCTCTGGAGAGCGCCGGGATACCGGTGGCTGAGCTGCAGACGAAGGTCACCGCGCTGGTCGCCGGGCGGCCCGAAGTCGCGGTGGCCGGCGCCTTCGCCGGCGGCCTGCTCGTGGCGATGATCGTCAGGCGCCTTGGCCGCTGACGACCCACAGCTGGCGCAGAACCTCGCCAAGACGATCACCGAGGTCTCGGAGAAGGCGTCGCTCCTCGTCCGTGAGGAGATCGAGCTCGCCAAGGCCGAGATCTTCGAGAAGATGGGCAAGCTCCTCCGCGGCGCGGTCGTCGGCCTCGTGGCCGGGGTCTTCGCGCTCCTCTCGCTGATCTACTTCCTCGACGGCCTCTCCTGGCTGGTCTCGGTCGAGCTCTTTCCGCGGGGGAAGTACTACGCCGGGTTCTTCGTCGTCGCCGTGCTGCTCATCGCCCTCGGCGGGGCCGGTGGCTTCCTGGCTGCCAAGTGGCTGAAGTCGGCGGCCCCGCCGACGCCTAACATGGCGATTGACGAGGCGCGCAAGATCCGCGCATCGGTCACGGGAGACTGATGACCGGCCGCAGCCCCGAGGAGATCCGCGCGTCGATCGAGTCCAACCGCGAGGCGCTGGCTCTGTCGGTCGTCAGGCTCCGGGGCGAGGTCTCAGAGATCACCGACTGGCGCAAGCAGATCCAGCGCAACCAGCCGGTCGTACTCGCCGTCTCGGCGGTCGGCGGCTTCCTGGTGGGCGGCGGTCTCGTCGGGCTCGGCGGAATCCTCAGCTTCCGCCGCCGTCGCCGCGTCCGGGCCGCCGCCGCGGGCCAGTCCTAGCGCCGCCCTAGTCGACGAAGCGCCGCGGCAGTCCGCCGACGCCGAGCATGCCGGGGCCGGTGTAGGTGCCGATCACCGGTCCGAGCTCGGAGACGAACCATGGCTCGGTGCCGAAGATCTCGCGCCCGCGGTCGGCGAGGCGCGCGGCCACGTCGGGCGCCTGGATGTGCTGGATGACCCAGCAGTCGGCGCCCTCTTCGTGGCGGCTGCGCATGTAGTCGACCATCCGCTCGAAGGCGCGGCCGGAGGTGCGGACCCGCTCGACTGGGGTGATCTCGTGGCCGACGGAGAGGATCGGCTTGATCTTCAACGCCCCTCCCAGCCAGGCCTGGGCGTTGCCGACCCGGCCGCCGCGGCGGAGGTACTCGAGCGTGTCGATCGAGAACCAGATCTTCAACTGCTGGCGGGCCGCCGCGACCCGGGCGGCCACCGCGTCGACGTCTTCCCCGGCGCGGGCGCCGGCCGCAGCGGCCATCGCCAGGCAGGCCAGGCCGCCGCAGGCGCTCTCGGTGTCGACGACGACGATCCGCCCGTCGCCCCCCCGCTCGTCGACGAGCTCCTTGGCCTGGGTCGCCGCGCCGAAGGTGCCCGAGAGTCCGCCGGAGATGTGGATCGAGACGACGTCGCGACCGGCGGCCAGCAGCGGCTCGTAGACCTCGAGGAAGTCGCCGACCGACGGCTGCGAGGTGCTCGGCACGTCGGTTGACGTACGCAGGCGGGCGTAGAAGTCGTCGTAGTCGGGGAAGTCGCTCTCGCGCTGCGGCTCGTCGCCCCAGTTGACGTAAAGGCTGACCTGCTCGATCCCCAGGCGCACCCGCAGCTCGGCGGGGAGGTAGTGGGTGGTATCGGTGACGACGGTGACCGGACGCACCGCGCCACCCTACCCGACGCCCCCGGCGCGCCGGTGGGTTTGGCGCTACGTTGGGTGCATGGGACGGGCATCGCGAATTCGCTGGTACGGATCCTCGCTTCTGCTCGTCGTGGCCGGGGTCGTGGTCATCGTCGTCTCCGATACGGTGACCGCCGAGGCGGTCTCGATCAGCCTGATCTCCCTCGGGCTGATCGTCGTGGTCAGCCTGATGTTCTTCGAGGTCGGCCTCAGCGAGGATCGCGAGCGCGCTCGGGAGCTCGAGCTGCGCCGCCCGGAGCCGAAGCCGCCGCCGCCCCGGCGGCTCGTGCGCACCCCGCGCCGCCGCCGCCCCGGCTGAGCTCCCGGCTGGGGGTCCTCCCGTGTTGCCCGGGACCCCCTGGGCGCGCTAGCCTGAGACGGATGGAGCGACTGGCCGCCAAACCGGGCAGCACCGGCGCGCCGCCGTCATCCTCGGATGCCGAGCTCGCCGGCTACGTCAAGCGGGTCGTCGGGCCCGGCGCCACGCCGCCGGTGGTCGAGCGGGTCGTCTCGGAGATCGCCGCTCCGGCGGACCTCGATGACGCCGCCCTCGAGCGCGCGCGCGACGCTACGCTGCGCGAGGTCGAGCGCGTGGCTGCGTCTGCCCGCCGGCGCCTCGCCCGGCTGGCCAAGCTCCGCTTCGGCTGCGGCGCCGTCCCCGGCATGCTGGCCGCCCGCGGCTCGGGGCGCACCACGTCCGCCGACGCGGCTCGCCTCCACCGCCACCTCGACCGCTGCCCCGACTGTGCCGAGCTGACGCGCCGCTTCGACGCCGCCGAGTGGCAGCTCCACAGCGGTCCCGCCTCGGCGCCCTCGGGGGTCCGGCCGCAGGCCGGGTGGCGTGCGGCCACCCTGCCCCCGCCACGCCGGGCCACCGCCGCCCCGACCGGAACGCACCCCGCCCGGCCGCTGCCGCCGACGGCC
>JBPCNA010000166.1:0-18401 GCA_051001735.1 Solirubrobacteraceae bacterium | reverse complement strand
CTCTCGTTCCGCGCTTCTCGGATCTGATATCTCGCGCCGTCCTGGTCGGCTGCGGGGGCGGGCCGGGGTCCCGGTCAGGGGTCTGGCGTGGTGCTGTGGTAGGCGCTGGCGGGCAGGCCGAGGAGCTGGAGGACTTGGCGTTGGAGGTCGTCGAGGTCGGGC
This sequence comes from Solirubrobacteraceae bacterium, assembly GCA_051001735.1. Classification (GTDB taxonomy): domain Bacteria; phylum Actinomycetota; class Thermoleophilia; order Solirubrobacterales; family Solirubrobacteraceae; genus Palsa-513. The sequence continues at coordinate 18,239 of JBPCNA010000166.1, read as the reverse complement.
TCGAAGACCTGGATGGTGTGGCCGTCGGGGGTGCTGAGGTGGTGGCGGGCGATGTCGGTGTAGAGGTCGAAGACGCGGGCGGCGGTCGGGGCCTTGCTGGTGCGGCCTTCGTGGTAGAGGGCGAGTTCGGTGATGTTTTCGTGGGTCATCGCGGCTCGGAGTTCGCGTTCGATCAGGCACTGGCAGAGCAGCGCGATGAACTCACAGCAGGCGAGTGCTTCGATCCTCGCGGGTGACTTGAGCTCGATCGGGGCCGCGCCGATGACGCTCTTGAGCTGGTGGTGGCGCTTCTCAAGGTTCGGTTGGTAGCGGTAGGCGCCGAGCAGTTCGGAGTCGGAGGGCTCGCGATCGTTGCTGACCAGGGGGAAGCAGCCGTCGGTCTGGGCGTCGTAGGTGACCTTGTCGTGGTCGATCTTGAAGGTGAGTGTGAAGATTGCCCTTTGTGTTTTGCGGTAGCGCGTGTCGGGGCCGGGGCGTCCGCGTTTCTCCTGGCGAAAGCCTTCCTCGAAGGTTTCGGCGATGTCGTAGGTGATCCAGCGTGTCGCACTGGCGACGGTCAGCGCTGCGTGGGCGGCCTCCTCGGCGGCAACGAGCGTCTTGATGCGAGTACGCGGTCCGGCGAGGCGGGCCTGGACGCTTTCGAGGGCGAGCATGCCGCGCTCGATGCGGGCGCGGCGGGCTTCGGCGTCGCACTCGTGCTTCTGGCTGGAGCGGACCCAGACGATGCGGTGCCCCTCGGAGGTCGGGATCGGTGCCGGTGCCGTCCAGTAGACCGCGTCGGGGTCGCCTTGGCGCTTGCCGGGCCGCCTCGCGGCCTCGGTGAAGCCGAACGCGTGGGTCTGCGCCCAGTCGCGGATCTGGCCGTCCTCGGCGCGCGAGCGCGGCAGGATGCTGAGGAAGCGCCCGCCATGGGAGTGGATGTGGTTCATCTGCTCGCGGGTCGCGAGTTTGGAGTCGGCGACGTAGAGAAAGTCTGCGCGGCCGACCAGCGCGACGAGGCTGTCCCACGTCTGGATATGGGTCTGGTCGTCGGTGGTGTTGCCGTCCAGCAGTCGGTGCGCCAGCGGGACCGCGCCGTCAGCCGAGACGGTGAGCGTCAGGACGAACTGCTTCAAGTCGGGCCGATGGTCCTTGCTGTGCCCCAGGGCAGCGGCGACCGTCCGCTTGCCGCCTCGCTGCCGGCCGTCGGCGGCCGTGTAGTCGCCGTGCAGGCTGATCGACGTGCTGTCGTTGTGCAACTGTGAGCAGTCGATCTGAAACTCGCTGATCACGCCAAGCATCATGCTTGTCAGCAGTGAGCCGCGATCGCAGTCAAACAGCTGGTCCAGCGCGCGGCCGACGCGGTCGTCGTTGAGCCGCGCGCCATCGTCCACGCCCAGGCCCAGCAGCACGGGATCGAACCGCCCAGCCCAGTCAGCCAGACCGTAGAGCGGCTCGCGCGCGACGCACAGATTGGCGACCAGCACGCTGATGACCGTCGCTGCCGCCAAGCCCGTGCGCCCGTCGCCGGGGGGCAAGTGACGCTCCAGCAGCGCCCGCACGCCGATCCGCTGCAGGTACCGGTCGATGATTGGCAGGGCGCCCAGGCGCTCGGAGCGCAGCGCGAACGGGCTGCCCGCCGGCGATGTCGGTTCGGGTTCCGTCATGAGCTTGAAGTAGACTACTGGCAGCCACGGACAGAACACCACCGATGCCACCGACCAGCCCCGACTACGACCATCGACGCGCCCTGCTCACCCAAATCAGCGAGCTGGGCTACTGCCTGCCCGGGACCCTGACCGAACGCCGCACCCGCTGCTCGAGCCCGGGCTGCCGCTGCCGCTCAGACCCGCCCGCGCTGCACGGCCCGTACTACTCATGGACCCGCAAGATCAACGCCAAGACCGTCACCCGCACCCTCACCGCCGAGCAGGCCCGCCGCTACCAGCCCTGGTTCGACAACGCCCGGCAGCTACGCGCCATCGCCGCACAACTCGAAGCACTCTCGCTCAAGCTCGCCCAGAACGCCGAAGGATGGGGGGAGATATGACCTTCGAGAAGCTCGGAACGAGAGTTATTGTCTGACAACGAGGCTCCAATCATCGCAGGATTGTGATGATCGAAACTAGCAGGGCGACGCCAAACCGGCGAACGTCGTCGCGGTCGCCTTGAACAGATGGACGTACAGCACGACCGGGCTCGTGCGTCGCTTCCGATCGGCCAGATCAGACCGCCGGCGGCGGCGAACACGAGCACGAGCAGCGGCGGGACGCCGGGAATCTGAGCGGCGATGAACGTGCCCGCGACGAAAACGATGAGCTTCGCGCGACGCGCGGTACGCCAGCGCGGCCGGATAAATGTAACCACTGTCATCGCCGTGACGGCGATCGCGGCGGCGAGCGCACCGCGCGTTGCGACGCGAACGACCGCGTCATGGTTCCACTCGCTGTAAAACGCGGTCAGCGCCAGGGCATCGCCGCGCACGGCAGCGAGCCGGCGACGAGCTCGACATGGTGATCGCGCGGGTGTGCACCGAGAATGACGGTGAAATGTCGCCTGGTGCAGCGAGATCACGATCATCGCGGACGTGGGAGGGCCCGCTGTACCTGGCGAGCGTGATCGACCTTTACAGCCGGCGGCTGATCGGCTTAGACCACTACGCCCGGCGGCGCGCCCGCAGGTCGGTGGCCAGCAGCCAGAGCCCGGCGGCGCCGAAGGCGAAGAGGAGCGGGGTCAGACGGACGTTGTCGCGCCCCTGGGCGTTGACCAGGATGTTCAGGGCCGTGACGGCGACGAGCCCGACGCTCACGGTCACGAGGCTCCACCGACGGGTGGCCGCGGCGGCCCCGAGCAGCCCCAGCCAGGCCAGGCCGACGTAGAGGAGGTGCTGGGGCCGGTTGGTGTCCGGGCTCCTGCCGAGGCTGTTGCCGCCGCTCCACGGGGTCGACCACAACCGCCAGAGCTTGCGCCCGAGCATCGCCGCGAAGTCGAGCGGCCGGCCGACGGCGTACCGGTCGAGGTTGTCGAGGATCGCGCGGTTGATCGACGCGTTCTCCGAGGAGCGCGGATAGCGCGAGCGGACGAGCTGGAACATCGGCCCGGCGCCGAGCTGGCGGTAGCGGGCGCAGTCCTGCGGGTACTGCCGGCAGACCGGACCCTGGAAGGCGTTGAGGGCCCCCTGCAGCTGGCCGTCTCCCGGGAGGTAGGTTCCGATGAAGAGCGCGTTCGATCCGCCGTCGACGATCGGGACGAAGCGCCCGTCGCGCCCGGAGGCGTAGATCGCCCACGGCGTGATGACAAGGATCACGCACGTCAGGTAGGCGCCGGCGCGCACGAGGGCCTCGCGCCGCGACGAGCGCCAGCCGCTGACCGCCAGGGCGACGGCGATGACCACGGCGCCCGGGAACAGGTCCTCCCGGGCGAGACACGCCAGCCCGGCGAGGAGCCCGGCCGCGGCGACGGCGCCGAGGCCGCGCCGCCGGGCGCATGCGGCGGCCGCGAAGGTGGCGAGGAAGGCCAGCCCGCCCAGCGGCTCGCTCAGGTAGGTGCGCGTGACGAAGACCAGGGGCAGGTAGGTCGCAGCCAGCGCCACGGAGAGAACCGCGGCCCACGGCCCGGCCAGCGTCCAGGCGACGACGGCGATCAGGACGAGGGTCAGCATCTCCACCACGAGCTGCGAGTACTGCGCCGGCCCCCCGGCGCGAGCGGCGAGCCTCAGCGAGCTGTGGCCCTCCAGGCGCGTGGCCACCGCGAAGACGAACGCCGGCCCCGGCGGCCAGCGCAACGTCGCGTACCGCTTGTGGGTGAGGATCGAGTTCGCGTTGGCGACGTTCCCGATCTCGTCCTCGGACACCCGCAGGCTGTCGCCGATCGTCGCCGCTCGGGCCACGCCGCCGCCGAGGATCAGGCCGACGACCAGCAGCGCGGCGACCGGATGCGCGCGGACGGACGCCGACCAAGCCGCGCGCCGCCGGCGGCTGGCGGCCCTGGGCTCAGCCTTCATCGTCGGTCGCGGGACGACCGCCGCTCACCGCGGCATCGACGCGCCCTCGACCCCATGGCCCGGCACGCTACACGATCGCCGGGCAGGCTCCTCAGGCGGCGAGGTGCGTCACTTCGTCGGTGGCGCGCTCGGTCAGCAGGTCGAGCACGCCGGCCTCGATCCGCGCGCGCCGGCGCGGCTGGGCGAGCAACCGCCGATCGATCGGCCCGGCGCCGGGGTCGCTGAGCGTCCAGCCCGAGTCGAAGCGGTCGAACACCCGCGGGTCGATGTAGGAGGCCCGGCAGACGGTCGGCGTGTTGCCGAGGCAATCGGCCGCGACGCGGACGGCGGCGGCGATCGCCCGCTTGCGGGCCGTCTTCGTCCGGGCCGCCGGGGCCGTGCCGGCGAGGGCGACGGCGGCGAGGACGGTCGCGTTCCAGGTGCGGAAGTCCTTCGCACTGAAGTCTCCGTCGAGGCACTCCTTGAGGTAGACGTTGATCTCCTCCGCCCGCAGCGGGCGCCACCCCCGCCCCTGGCGGTAGGCGAGCAGCTGCTCGTCGCCGCCGGCCCGGCGCCGGCGCAGGAGATCGTCGAGGGCCGCGCAGGCGGCGCGGTCGTTGACCACCGTGAGGAGGCGCTGCCCGCTCTTGGCCGGATAGTCGAAGACGATCTCCTCGCCCCGGCGGCGGACGTGGCCGCGGCGGACGGTGGTCAGGCCGTGGCTCCCGTTCTCCCGGACGTAGTCCTCGCCGCCGACCCGAAAGCAGCCGACGTCGAGCAGGCGCACCCCGCAGGCGAGCATCCGCTGCCGATCGAGCCCGTCGACTTGGAGCTCGCGGGCGACGCGACGACGCAGTCGCGGGAGGCGTTCGGCGAAGTCGAGCATGTCGTCGAACTTCTGGCGGTCGCGGCGGGTGCGCCAGTCCGGGTGGTAGAGGTACTGCTTGCGGCCGGCGGCGTCGAAGCCCGTCGCCTGGAGGTGGCCGCGCTCGTCACGGCAGATCCAGACGTCCCGCCAGGCCGGCGGGATGACGAGCTCGCTCATGCGGGTCAAGAGCTCCCCGTCGGTGATCCGGCGACCGTGCTCGTCGAGGTAGACGAAGCCGCGTCCGCAGCGGCGGCGGCTGATCCCCGGGCCCGAACAGTCCGATCGGCGGGTGCGGGTCACCGGCGGGGGCGGTGGTGGAGGTGGACGACGGCCATGGCAGTGACTTACCCGGCGCCGCCTGGCGGGCAAACCGGCCGGCCCGCTACTCGACGGTGACCGTTTTCGCCAGGTTGCGCGGCTGGTCGACGTTCAGGCTGCGGCGGCGGGCGATCACGTAGGCCAGAAGCTGGAGCGGGATCACCGCGAGAATCGGCTGGAGCATCGGGTCGGTGGCCGGAATCGGGATGACCGCGTCGGCGTGGGGCCCGACGCGGTCCTCGCCGTCGGTGGTGATCGCGATCACGCGGGCCCCGCGGGCGCGGACCTCCTGGATGTTCGAGATCACCTTTTCGAGCACCGGCGACTGGGTGGCCACGCAGATCACCGGCGTCGCCTCGCCGAGCAGGGCGATCGGTCCGTGCTTCATCTCGCCGGCCGCGTAGGCGTCGGTCGAGATGTAGGAGATCTCCTTGAGCTTGAGCGCCCCCTCGAGGGCGACGGGCAGGCCGACGTGGCGCCCGAGGTAGAGGAAGAACTCGGCCTCCCAGCAGCTGTCGGCGATCTCCTCGATGCACGGTCCCACCCGGTCGATGAGGATCGTGATCGAGTGCGGGAGGTGCTTGAGCTCGGCGACCAGTTCGGCGATCCGGTCGGCCGGCAGCGACCCGCGGAGCTCGGCCAGCCGGAGGGCGAGGAGATACATGACCGCCACCTGGCAGACGAAGGTCTTGGTCGCGGCGACGCCGATCTCGAGGCCGGCCCGGGTGTAGAGGACGCCGTCGGCGTCGCGGGTGGCCTGCGAGCCCATCGCGTTGGTGATGGCCAGCACCTTCGCCCCGCGCTCCCGGGCCAGGCGCATCGCCGCCAGCGTGTCGGCCGTCTCCCCCGACTGGGAGATGCCGATCACCAGGTCGCCGGGTCCGACGACCGGGTTGCGGTAGCGGTACTCGGAGGCGATGTCCATCTCGACCGGGAGGCGGGCCCACTCCTCGATCGCGTAGCGGCCGATCAGGCCGGCGTGGTAGGAGGTCCCGCAGGCGACGATGATGATCCGCTTGGCCTCCGCCAGGATCCGCTCGTCGAGCGCACCCACGTCATCGAGGTCTACGCCGCCGCCGGCCGTACGGTCGAAGATCGTCTCGGCCACCGCGTCGGCCTGCTCGTGGATCTCCTTGAGCATGAACGTCTCGTGGCCGCCCTTCTCCGCCGTCTCCTCGTCCCAGTCGAGCTCCTCGATTGCCCGCTCGACGGGGACGCCCCCGGCGGTCATCAGCTCGACGCCCTCGGGTCGTAGGACGACGATCTCGCCGTTCTCCACGTAGAGGACCCGCCGCGTGTGGCGCAGGAAGGCGGGCACGGCCGAGGCGATGAAGTGCTCGCCGTCGCCGCAGCCGACGATCAGCGGGCATTCCTTGCGGGCTCCGACCAGGAGGTCCGGCTCGGTCAGCGACATCGCGACGAAGGCGTAGTGCCCGGAGAGCTCGGCGTAGGCCAGCCGGACGGCGGTCTCGAGCCGGCCGTCGTAGTGGTGGGCCACGAGGTGGGCGATGACCTCGGCGTCGGTCTCCGAGGTGAAGCGGCAGCCGGCGGCCTGGAGGCGCTGCTTGAGCTCCATGTAGTTCTCGACGATCCCGTTGACGACGACGTGCACGCGGTTGGTCGTGTCGAAATGCGGGTGGGCGTTCTCTTGGCTGACCCGGCCGTGCGTGGCCCAGCGGGTGTGCCCGATCCCGGTGGTCGACGGCCGGGTGGCCACGGCGACGGCCCCCGCCGGCGAGACGTGGGCGGCGACGGCCTCGTGGAGCTTGTCGAGGTTGCCGACCGCGCGGACCGAATGGATCTCCGGCGCGCCGTCGGGGCCGTCGTGGGAGATCAGCGAGATCCCGGCGCTGTCGTAGCCGCGGTACTCGAGCTTGCGCAGCCCGGCCAGGAGGATCTCCTGGACCGGGCGGCCACCGACGTATCCGACGATTCCGCACATGAACGCCCGAGGCTATCAGCGAGGCCCGGGCGCATCGGCCGGCCGCCCGTCAGGCGAGCTCGACCTCGATCAGGGCGGCCAGGCGCCCGCAAACGGCATCGGTCTCCTCGGGACTCGGCGCCTCGACCATCACCCGCACGAGCGGCTCGGTCCCCGACGGGCGGACGAGCACCCGGCCCCGGCCGGCGAGCGCCGCCGCCTCCCGCTCGACCGCCGCGTGCACGCCGTCGGCGCCGTCGAGGGCGCCGCGATCGCGTACGCGGACATTGACCAGGCGCTGGGGGAGCTTCTCCATCGCCGCCCGATCGCGCAGATCGCCGCCCCCGAGCGCCTCTAGAGCGAGCAGCGCGGCGGCGACGCCGTCTCCCGACGGGGCGAAGCTCAGGTCGATGATGTGCCCGGACTGCTCGCCGCCCAGCGACCAGCCCCGGGCCCGCAGCGCCTCGAATACGTAGCGGTCGCCGACCGCCGTCGTCGCCACCTCGATCCCGGCGGCGGCCATCGCCGTGTGGAACCCGAAGTTCGTCATCACGGTGACCGCCACGCCGCCGCCCGCGAGCCGGCCGGCGTGGCGGAGGTGGACCGCGCTTAGGGCGAGCAGCTCGTCGCCGTCGACCACCCCGCCGGCCCGGTCGACGGCGAGCACCCGGTCGCCGTCGCCGTCGAAGGCGAAGCCGACGTCGTGGCCGCCTTGGTGCATGCGGGCGGCGAGTGCCTCGACGTGGGTGGAGCCGCAGCCGGCGTTAATGTTGCACCCGTCGGGCGCGTCGGCGACGGCGGTGACTCGGGCGCCGAGCCGGCGGAAGATCTCGGGTGCGACCTGATAGGTGGCGCCGTGCGCGCAGTCGAGGAGGACGTCGACGCCGTCCAGATCGAGATCCTGGAAGCGGAGGTGGAGCTCGCGCAGGTAGTCCTCCCCCGTCCCGTGCATCCGCCGGATCCGGCCGATCCGGCCCGACGGCGGGGGCGGCGCGTCGAGCCGGCGCTCGATCTCGAGCTCCGCGTCGTCCGAGAGCTTGAAGGCGTCGGGACCGAAGAACTTGATCCCGTTGTCGGCGTAGGGGTTGTGCGAGGCGGAGAGGACGACGGCGAGGTCGAATCCGTAGCGTCGCAATAGGAGCGCGGCGCCCGGCGTCGGCAGGACGCCGCCGAGCAGCACCTCTCCCCCGGCTTCGGCGACCCCGGCGGCCAGCGCGGCCTCGAGCATCTCGCCCGATTCGCGGGTGTCGCGGACGACGAGTACCCGGGGACGCTCGGCCGGCGAGAGCTCCGCGGCGGCCCGACCGAGCCGGAGGGCCAGCTCGGCGGTGACCTCGACGCCGGCCACGCCGCGGACCCCGTCAGTGCCGAAGAGCCTGCGCATCGGAGGGGTCACGACGGCGCCCGGTGGGCGGAGGGCCGCCTAACGCTTCGAGAACTGTGGCCGCTTGCGGGCCTTCTTGAGGCCGGCCTTCTTGCGCTCCTTCGCGCGGGCGTCCCGCGTGAGGAAGCCGCGGCGCTTGAGCTCACCGCGAAGGTTCGGGTCGGCCTCGAGCAGGGCGCGGGAGATCCCGTGGCGAAGCGCGCCGCCCTGGGCGGAGATGCCGCCGCCGTGCACGTTGGCGACGACGTCCATTCGCGCCTCGTAGCCGACGGTCTCCAGCGGCTGGCGGATGTTGCGCTGGAGCGTCGGGCGCGGGAAGTATTGCTCGAGCGTCTTGCCGTTGACCGTATAGGCGCCGGTGCCGGGGCGGAGGGTGACTCGGGCGATCGCCGTCTTGCGCTTGCCCGTCGCCCGGTAGCGGGCACCGGCGGCCAGATCGATCGCGACCTGCTCGATCGGCTGGTGGTGGACGATCGGATCGTCCGACTCCTCGACGACCGACTCCGCGTCGTCGTCCTCGGCGTAGGGATCGGCGTTCTGGCGGGCGAGCGGGTCGCTGCCCTCGGGCACGATGTCGACCTCGAGATCGGCGCCCGGGACGCTCGGCTTGACCCGCGGCGTCTCGGACTCGGACTCGGAGTCGGGCTCGGGCTCGGGCTCGCGGCGGGCGGCCGGCGAAGGCGGCGTCACCGGGGCCGGGGGTGCAGCGGGTTCCTCGGCGGCGGCCGCAGGAGGGGTGGCTTCCGCAGGGGCCTCGGCGGCGGGCGTCTCGGTCGGCGCCTCGGGCGTGGGGGCGGCCGGCTGCTCGGGCTCGCCGGTCGTGGGCTGCTCGTCGGACACTAAGTTCTGATCTCCAGGGGTTGCGGCTTCTGGGCGACGTGGGGATGGTCGGGCCCGGCGTACACCTTGAGCTTGGTCAGCTGCTTACGGGCGAGCCGATTGCGCGGCATCATGCCCTTGACCGAGAGGCGGATGATCTCCTCGGGCCGGCGGTCGATCATCTGCTGGAAGGTGCGGGTCCGGAGGCCGCCGGGGTAGCCGGAGTGACGATGGTAGAGCTTGTCGGCGCGCTTGTTGCCGGTCACGGCGATCTTCTCGGCGTTGACCACCACGACGAAGTCCCCGGTGTCGATATGCGGGGTGTACACCGGCTTGCGCTTTCCGCGCAGGGTGTCGGCGATCTGCGTGGAAAGCCGGCCGAGCGTCTTGCCGTTGGCGTCGACGACGTACCAGTTGCGTTCGCGGTCGCTTGGTTTGGCTACGTAGGTCTTCATGGCACCAAAAAGGCCACGCTATCAGCGCGGCACCGGCATGATGATAGGGGACTCGGATCACCGATGCCCTAACGGCGGCGGGGACGGAGCGCTGCACTACCCTGGGGACGATGGCCTACACCACCGTAGAGGCGAGAGAGCGGGTCCTCGAGGAGATGGCGCAGGCGGCGGACCAGCTGGCGCTGGCGCTGGCCTGCCTCGGCGAGGCCTACGAGCAGCTCGACGACAACAGCGCGGACCGGCTCGAGGAGGAGCTCTTCCGCTCCGTCCAGCTCGCCTACGGGCGCCTCAAGCGCACCCACGGCGAGTTCGCCGGCCGCCACGGCCTCGCCGCCCGGGCGTTCCCCCCCGCAGCACCGGGGATCGCCTCGCAGGGCGCGAAGGCCTTCATCGAGCGAGCGGTCGCCGCCGCCGGCTCCGCCGGCCAGCTGATCGCCGATCTCCAGGACTCGATGCTCCCGATCGAGGTCGGCGACCCGGCGCTCCGGACCGAGCTCGCCGACGTGCGCAACCGCCTCGACGACCTCCCGTCGCGGGCTCGCGAGCTCGTGCGGACGCTCGGGCGCTAGCGCTCGGCGGGCGCCTCGGCGAGCGCTGCCTCCACGAGAGCCCGCCGAGGGGCGTGTGGCTCAACTCGCGGCGGGCTCCCGGTCGCGCGCACACCTTCTCAAGCGGAACCATCGTCGCGCCCGTGCCCTTCGTCTCGGTGTCGAGTACCCAAACCCTGGCCATGTCCCACCGATTCTAGGCGCCCCGAACGTCGTCCTCGAGCGCTTCGGGCCCTGGGAAGACGCGGGCGACCGGTCCAGCCAGACGGACGAGCGAGAGCGCGGTGCCGAGCGGTCAGGCCGGCGGGGAGGAACCGGCGACGCGGTGGTAGACGAGCATCGTCCACTCCGACAACGGATAGTCGTGGACGAGGGTCACAGCCGGTGAGATCTCGCGCTTGCAGAACTCGAAGAAGGCACACGGGTCGGCGTAGAAGAGGTTGTCCCGCTTGTCGTCGACGAACGTCGTCAGGAGGTTGAAGGCGAAACCGAAACGGGACATCTCGGCGAGCCGGAGCAGGGCTTCGCGAACGTACTCCTCCCAGGCCGTGTGGCTGCACGCGCGCTTGACGTTGAACGGACCCGAGGCGAACGAATAGTCGGCGAGCAGTGTCGGCTCGGAGGCCAGGATCAGCTGAGCCCGGCCATCGGTGAAGTCGCGGGCTCGCTCGAGCATGGACTCGCTCAGGTCATAGCCGTGGTAGCCGGCGAGCTCGATCCCGGCCATCTCGTCGAGGTGGGCGAAGAGCGATCCGTAGCCGCAGCCGAGGTCGTTGACCGTGATCGGACCCTCGACCCCGGAGAGGACCTGAGCGAGCTTGGCAAAGCGAAACCGCTGCGAGGCGGCGTCCTGCCAGCCGACGCTGATCGGTTCGGTCCCGTAGGCCGCGAGCCCGGCGCTGTACAGCTGCCCGACCTCGATCAGGGCGTCGGTCACCTCTTGCCGGACCCGGTTCACCGCGCCGGACTCTAGCGTCGGGGCGAACCGCCAGGCGGGCGCGGGGACAGACGTGCCGGCGTGCGCTGCTGCGCCCAGACCGCAAGACCTCGGAGCAGACCTGGGACCCCAGCGGAACCGGCATGGCGCAGGCCGGCCTTGAGCGCATGGCGGTTCGCTCACCGATCGTGCTCCCACGCCTGGCCGCCTCGGCGCACGTGGCGTGATGCCCGTGGGATCGATCGCGTCAGCTGTTCGACCGCCTCTCCCGTCGTCGGAGGGCGGCCGGTCGCCGCGAGGCGCAGGCGCGGTTCAGGCGTTCCGTAGGGAGAGCCTGACGCGCTGGCCGAGGATCGAGCCGATCCGCCCGGCCTCGGCGGCCAGGGCGTCGGCGGGTCCGGGGCCGCGCTTGCGAACAAGGTGACCTCGAGCACGGACTCGGCGACCGCCCACGTCCCGGCCCGCACACGACCACCGGCGAGATAGCCGGCGGCCCGGCTGACCGAGAAACTGCCGGCGCGGGCGCCAGGCGAGGATCTGCTCCGGGGCGAGCTGCTCCGGACGAGCCACGGGGCCCTAGCTACCCGGGCTGCCTCGCCGAGTCACGCCGCTGCCATCACCGCGAGGCGCCCCGGGCCTCGTCCTCACGCCACGGTCTCGACCTGGCCGCGGACCAGCGGAGCGGGTCAGCCGGGTGAAACGATCAGGAAGCGGTTCCCATCGGGGTCGCGGAAGAAGAACTGCGCGGGTATGGGGTCGGGGATCGTGACATCGAGCGAGACCAGCCCCGGGCGGTTGCTACCGGCGCTGGCGATCGCGGTGTCGACCGGGACGCCGTGAGCGCGAAGCATTGCGTGGTCGGCTTCGATGTCCTCGGTGCTGAACGCGCACCGGGCCTCGTCGCTGCCGGCGGACTCGCCCTCGCTGGCCGGGACGAGCGCGATCGTATTCTTCGCGCCCGCTGGGGCGACCTCGATCCACCGGCTGCCGGCGCCGTAGACGAAGTCGGCGCGTTTCTGGAAGCCGAGCACGTCGACGTAGAAGCTCAGCGCCCGGTCCTGATCGGCGACCGGGATGAACACCGTCCCGACCTCGTTGATGCGAGTCCCCGTCCCGCTGTCGGCCATCTGTCGCTCCCTTGCTCGCATTTCAAACGTCTCGGCAGAACATGGACCGGCCCGGCGAGCGAGACTCATCGCTCGGAGCCTCCGTGCTCGCGCGATTCTCCGCTCGGCCCGAGCGGCTCGCCACGGCGACGCGGCCCTTCGGCGACCCGGCGGCGGCGGCGCCCGCCGGTCATCTCGGCACACACATCGCCGTCACCCCTCTGCGTTGCACCCTCCTGCCAGGATGCTGCCGATGCCGGCCAACGAGTGGACCACCACCGAGCACGCGCTCGGCTATCTAGCGCGCGCCGACGCGATCGCGCACCGAACCGAGGGCGAGAGGGTCCTCCTCGACCACGTGGACGCGGCCGGGCGGCGCATCCTCGACCTCGGGACGGGCGACGGGCGCCTCCTCGCTCTGCTCCTGATCGAGCGGCCCGAGGGCACCGGCGTGGGGATCGACGTCTCCGACCCGATGCTCGGCCGCGCCCGGGAGCGCTTCGCCGACGATGACCGGGTGGAGCTCCTCCACCACGACATGGCCGCCCCGCTGCCCGACCTCGGCAGCTTCGACGCGATCGTCTCCTCTCTGGCGATCCACCACCTCGACGACGAGCGCAAGCGCTCGCTGTACGCCGAAGTGTTCGCCCGGCTCGAACCCGGCGGAGTCTTCGCCAACCTCGAGCACGTCGCCTCCCCGTCCGAGCGCCTTCACCGGCGCTTCTACGACGCGATCGGCTACGGACTCGAGGGCGAGGACCCCTCGAACAAGCTCCTCGACACCGAGACCCAACTCCGGTGGCTGCGCGAGCTCGGCTTCGAGGAGGTCGACTGCTACTGGAAGTGGCTCGAGCTCGCTCTCCTGCTCGGCGTCAAGCCGCGGCAGTGACCGAGCTCTCGGCCGGTCGTCACTCCCACTCGATCGTCCCGGGCGGCTTGCTCGTGATGTCGAGCGCCACCCGGTTGACCGCCGAGAGCTCGTTGATCATCCGCGAGGCGATCTGCTCGAGCAGGTCGTAGGGCAGGCGGGCCCAGTCGGCGGTCATCGCGTCGTCGCTGGTGACCGCCCGGATCACGATCAGGCTCCCGTAGGTCCGCTCGTCGCCCTGGACGCCGACGGTGCGGATGTCGGGGAGAACGCAGAAGCTCTGCCAGAGCTCGCGGTACTTGCCGGCCCGGCGGATCTCGTCCTGGAGGATGTAGTCGGCGTCACGGAGCAGATCGAGGCGCGCCTTGGTCGCCGAGCCGCCGATGATCCGAATGGCCAGCCCGGGACCGGGGAACGGCTGGCGCCAGACGAGTCGCTCGGGGAGCCCGAGCTCGCCCCCGACCGCCCGGACCTCGTCCTTGAAGAGGGCGCGCAACGGCTCGACGAGCTCGAACTGGAGGTCGTCGGGGAGCCCGCCGACGTTGTGGTGGGACTTGATCGTCGCCGAGCAGGTACCACAGCCCGACTCGATCACGTCGGAGTAGAGCGTCCCCTGGACGAGGAACCTGGCCGGGAGCTTGACGGAGATCTTCTCGGCCTCCTCCTCGAAGACGCGGATGAACTCGCGGCCGATGACCTTGCGCTTGGTCTCCGGGTCGCTGACGCCGGCCAGCTTCTCGAGAAAGCGCTCCTCGGCGTCGACGGCGACCAGCGGGACCTTGAAGTGGTCGCGGAACGCCGCGACCACCTGCTCGCCCTCGCCTTTGCGCATCAGGCCGTGATCGACGAACACACAGGTCAGCTGGTCGCCGACCGCGCGGTGGACGAGCAGGGCGGCCACCGAGGAGTCGACGCCGCCCGAGAGGCCGCAGATGACGGCGGCGTCGCCGACCTGGGCCCGGATCCGGGCGATCTGGTCCTCGACGATCGACGCGGCCGACCAGTCGCGCGGGCAGCCGCAGATGTCGGCGAGGAAGGTGCTGAGGATCTCCTGCCCGTAGGGCGTATGGATGACCTCGGGGTGGAACTGGATCCCGTAGATGCCGCGCTCGGCATGCTCGATCGCCGCCACCGGCGAGGCGCTGGAGGAGGCGAGGGCGGTGAAGCCCGGCGGGGCCTCGTAGACCGCGTCGCGGTGGGACATCCAGCAGCTCTGCTCGGACGGCAGCCCGGCCAGCAGCCGCCCCGGGGTCAGCACGCGCAGGTCGGAGCGTCCGAACTCGCCGACGTCGGCCAGCTCGACCCGGCCGCCGAGCTCGTGGACAAGGAGCTGCATGCCGTAACAGATGCCGAGCACCGGCACGCCCAGCTCGAGCAGCTCGGGGTCCAATGCCGGGGCCCCGTCGGCGTAGACCGACGCCGGGCCGCCCGAGAGGATCAGCCCCCGCGGCGCCCGCCGGGCCACCTCGGCGGCGCCGACGTGGTGGGGCAGAAGCTCCGAGAAGACCCCGCACTCCCGCACTCGGCGGGCGATCAGCTGGGAGTACTGCCCGCCGTAGTCGAGCACGACGACCTCGGCGGCGTCGATCGCCCCCCGGGCGAGGGGAGCCTCCGTTCCGCCCGGCTCGGCGGCGCCCGGCAGCGGCCGCGCCGCGTCGGGCGGCTCGAGCGGAGCCGCCGGCTCGGCGCTGATGGGCCGGCTCGAAATCAGATTCCGCTAGTCATTGACGAGAACGGCGGCCTTCCCGTTCGAGCCCATGCCGACGCCCTGCTCGCGCTGGAGCTGCTTGCCCTCCGTCTGGAGCGCCGGGGCGACCATCAGCTCGGCCCGGTTGAACTCGGCGATGTCCTTGTAGCCGCACGTCGCCATCGACGTTCGCAGGCCGCCCATCAGGTTCAGCGACCCGTCGTTCTCGCGCGCCGGGCCGATCAGAACCTCCTCGATCGTGGCATTCTGGGCCGTGGCCACCCGCGTGCCTCGGGGGAGCGTCGGATGGAACGTCGCCATTCCCCAGTGGAAGCCGCGTCCGGGCGCCTCGTAGGCCCGGGCGAGCGGGGAGCCGATCATCACCGCGTCGGCGCCGCAGGCGATCGCCTTGGCCACGTCGCCGCCGTTGCGCATCCCGCCGTCGGCGATCACCTGGACGTAGTCACCCGTCTCGAGCATGTGCGTCGACCGAGCCGCCGCGACGTCGGCGATCGCCGTGGCCTGGGGCACGCCGATGCCGAGCACGCCGCGCGTCGTGCACGCCGCCCCCGGGCCGACACCGACGAGCACACCGGCCGCTCCGGTGCGCATCAGGTGGAGCCCGGTGTGGTAGGAGGCGCACCCGCCGACGACGACCGGCACGTCGAGCTGGGGGATGAACTCCTTGAGGTTGAGCGGCTCGCTGTTCTCCGAGACGTGCTCGCCGGAGACGACGGTGCCCTGGATGATGAGGATGTCGAGGCCGGCATCGAGCGCCAGCTCGTAGTAGCGGCTGACCCGCTGCGGCGTCAGGGCCGCCGCGCAGACGACGCCCTCCGCCTTGATCTCCTCGATCCGCCGGGCGATCAGCTCTTGCTTGACCGGCTCGCGGTAGATCTCCTGCATCTCGCGCGTGGCGATCTCCTTGGGCAGCGCCGAGATCCGCTCGAGCTGCTCCTCGGCATCCTCGTAGCGGGTGAAGATCCCCTCGAGGTTGAGCACGGCGAGGCCGCCGAGCCGCCCGATGATGCCCGCTGTGCGCGGCGACACGACCCCGTCCATGGCGCTGGCCAGCAGCGGCAGCTCGAAGCGGTAATCGCCGAGCTTCCAGGCGATGTCGACGTCATCGGGATCGCGCGTCCGCCGCGACGGGACGATGGCGATGTCGTCGAGCCCGTAGGCGCGGCGGGCCTTCTTTCCGCGGCCGATCTCTACTTCCATTCGTCAAATCCTAGGTCTCGCGGCGGACGGATCGGGGCGCCTCCGACAAGACAGATGGGGGCGGCAACCACCGTCCCGAGCATAGCAACGGGGCCGGCCGCGCCCGGGCCGAGGCCCGCTCGCAGCGACGATTATCCAACCGGCTAGCCGACGCCGGCGGGAAGCTCGAACGGGGTGACCTCGACCTCTCCGACGAGGCGGTCGACCTCCCGCGGGTCGACGAGGCCGGCCCCGAGGCGCCGAGTCGACTCGGCGCCACAGGCCACGCCGGAGCGCAGGCATTCCTCGGGCGAGCTGCCCTGGTAGCGGGCGGCGACGTAGCCGGCGAGGAAGGCATCACCCGAGCCGACGGCGGCGACCGGCTCGCGCGGGGCGATCGTCGCGCGCAGCAGCCGCGGCGACCCGTCGACGAGGAGCTGGGCGAAGCAGCCGTCGGCCGTCGTCATGATCGCCTGCCGGGCGCCGAGGGAGACCATCTCCCGGACGGCCATCAGACGGTCCTCGTCGTCGTTGAACTCGTGACCGACCAGCTCCTCGGACTCGATCACGTTCGGCGTGATCACGTCGGGCTCGGCGCGGACGGCGTGGCGGAGGGGGTCTCCGTCGGTGTCGACGACGGTGCGGACGCCGAGCTTGTGGAGCTCGCGCGTCAACGTCGCGTAGAGCTCCGAGGGGACGTTGCGGGGGAGCGAGCCGGCGAACACGACGATCGCCGCCCCGCGGGCGAGGTAGAGCAGCTTGTCGCAGAATCGCTCGATCTCGTCCGGGGTGATCGACGGGCCCTGCTCGTTGATCTCGGTCTGTTCGCCGGTCGTCGGGTCGATCACGGCGGTGTTCGTCCGCGACTCCTCGCCGATCCGGAGGAAGTCGTTGAGGATCGACTCGCCGGTCAGCTGCTCGATGATCTGCGTTCCGGTCGGACCGCCCTGGAGGCCGGTGGCGATCACCGGCTGGCCGAGCGTCTTGAGCGTGCGAGCGACGTTGACGCCCTTGCCGCCGGCGAGCGTGCGGCGCTCGACCGAGCGGTGCCGGCGGGCCAGACGAAAGTTCGGCACCGACAGCGACTTGTCGATCGCGGCGTTCAGCGTGACGGTGATGATCACCGCTCGCCCCGGCCCTTGTGCATGAGCAGGAGGCTACACCCAACGACGAGGAGGACACCCCCGATCAGCCCGCCGGCGAGGACGATCCGCTTGGCGGCCGGGGGGCGGCGGGCGGCGGGGCGAGCGGGCTGCGGCTGACGAGGGGCACCTCGGCGACCACCCGCCCGTCGAGCTTGACGGTGAGCTGACCGAGAACCGTGCCTTTTTGGAGCGGTCCGCGGGCGGAGGCGGCCAGGCCGGTGCGGTTGAGGGCGAGGTGGCCGCCGCGGCGGAGGACGACGGTGGCGCTCCGCTGGGCGACGAGCGCGAGGCGCTCGCCGGGGCGCCCGTCGACGGGGACGGTGGCGTAGACGCGCCCGCGGTGGACCGCCTCGGCGCCGCGGTATAACGAGAGCCCGTAGCGCAGAAGCGCGAGCGAGTCGGCGTCGCGGGTGCCGGTGGTCGGATCGCCGAGGACGACGGTGACAACCGTCGCTCCGTCGCGCCGTCCGGCGGCGAGGAGGCAGTAGCCGGCCGCGTTGGTGTGGCCGGTCTTGACGCCGATGACGGACCCGTACTCGCCGACGAGGTCGTTGCGGTTGTGGACGGTCAGCCCGTCGGCCAGGGTCACGCGCGTCCGGGCGACGGTGCGGGCGAAGTAGGGGTTGGCGAGGAGCACGCCGGTCAGGCGGGCGAGATCGGTGGCGCTCGCGTAGTTGCCCGAGGTGTCGAGCCCGACCTCGGTCGAGAAGTGCGACTCGTCGAGGTGGAGATCGGCGGCGGCTCGGTTCATCCAGTCGACGAACCGCCCGACCGAGCCGGCGAGGTCGACGGCGAACGTGTGGGCGGCGTCGCCGCCGCTCGGGAGGAGCATGGCCGCGAGCAGGTCGGCGACGCTGAGCCGCTCCCCGGCCCGGAGCCCGGCGACCGTCTCCCCGGGAGCGGCCGCGTAGGGCGCCACGGTGAGGATCCGAGTGAGCGGAGCCCGGTGGAGCGCGACGTAGGCGGTCATCAGCTTCGTCGTGCTGCCGATCGGCAGCCCGGCGTCGGCCGCGCGGCCGAAC
>JBPCNA010000165.1:0-4460 GCA_051001735.1 Solirubrobacteraceae bacterium | reverse complement strand
TTGTGTCTGGTTGTGGGGGGTGGGGGGGGGTTTCCCGCCCCCGGGCGGGTTCCTGGGGGCCCCCCCCCCCCCTTCTCCCCCCCCCCCCCGCTGCCGGCCCCCCGACGGCCGTTCGGCCGTCACCGGTCGGACATGAGGGCTAGCTGACCTCGCGGAGCTTGCCGCTCTCGACCTCGTAGACGAAGCCGCGGACGTTCTTGTGGACGATGAACGGGTTGGCCTTGACGCGCTCGATCGACTGCTTGACGTCGGCGTCGGCGTCGGGGAACGCCTCGGCCGCCCACGAGGGCCGGAGTCCGGTGTCCTCTTCGACCGACGCCTTGAAGTCGTCGTCCTTGAAGGTGAGCATCCCGCAGTCGGTGTGGTGGATGAGGACGATCTCCTCGGTCCCGAGCAGCCGCTGGGAGATGGCCAGCGAGCGGATCGCGTCCTCGGTGACGACGCCGCCGGCGTTGCGGATCACGTGGGCGTCGCCCTCGCTGAGCCCGAGCAGGCCGTAGGGGTTGAGGCGGGCATCCATGCAGGCGACGATCGCGACCTTGCGGCCGGGAGGCATCGGCAGGTCGCCCTTGTCGAAGCTGCTGGCGTAGTTCTCGGCGTTGGCGACCAGCTCGTCGGTCGTGCTCATCGGTGTCTCCCTCGGGTCGTAGGGTTGAACGGCCCAAGAGAATAGCTAATAGCATCAAACCAGGTCGGGTTTCACCTAATAGAGTGCCCCGGACCGGCGGGAGGCGCGCCGTAAGATCTGTCGACCGTGACGCCGACCTGGCTCTGGATTCAGGGACTTCTCGTCGTGCTCGTCGTCATCGGCATGGTGATCGCCGTGGTGAAGCTCTCGTGACCGACGCGCAATCAGGCGGACCGGCGGCGCCAGCGGCCGAGTCCGCGCCGCCGCGCCGGCGCCAGCAGCGCCTCGGGATACGCCGGTAGATCGGTCCCGTCGAGAATCGCCCGGGGCAGCTCCTCGGCGAGGAGGCTGACGTGGGGTCCGAGTCCGGCCCGCTCGAGCGGCTCGCGGATCACCGGCGGCCGCCGGTCGCAGTCGTGGGCGTCCGAGGCGACGTTGTGAATCAGTCCGTCGCGGGCCATGCCGAGGGCGAAGCGTTCGACCTCGCGGCCGAACTGTCCGACGAGCGAGCCGGCGGTCACCGACGTCAGGACGCCCTGGTCGCGGACGAGGGCCTCGAGCAGGTCGCGCCGCCGGTGGAAGCCGGGACAGCGTTCGGGGTGGGCGAGGACGATCCGGTGCCCGTTGTCCTGGATGCGCCCGATCAGGGCGGGGACGCTGTCGGCCACGAGGGTGAACGGGCTCTCGAGGAGGAGCCAGGGGCCGTGGCCGAGCCGCAGTGCCGTGAGCTCGCCGGGGGCGAGCTCGTCGACCTGGAAGATCGCCACCTCGCCGCCGGGTCGCACCTCGAGCGAGATCTCCTCGAGGGCGAGGCGGGCGTTGACCTCGCCGACGGCGCGAGCGATCGTCCGGGCGCTGTTGGGGTAGCGCGGGCTGACATGCGACGTGGCCACCATCGTCCGCGTGCCGGCGGCGACCGCCGCCCGGGCGAGGTCGAGTGTCTCCTCGATCGTCGCCGGACCGTCGTCGATGCCGGGGAGAATGTGGCAGTGGAGGTCGATCACCGGCTCGAACCCTACGGCCGCGGGCGCCCGGTCGCCCGCGGCTATGATGCCCGGCGGTCCGGGTGACCGATCCTCCGCCGGCAAGGGAGAGGCAATGTTCAGCTCGATCGTGGTTGGCACCGACGGGTCGGAGACCGCCCGCGAGGCGGTTTCACAGGCCGTTGCCCTGGCCGGGCGGCTCGACGCGATGGTCCACCTCGTCTCGGCCTACGAGCCGGTCTCGGGGCTGCGCCTCCGGGAGGAGCCGGCGGGAGCGGTGACGGTCGACGACGAGTGGGCGGTCCACCAGCGCGGCGAGGTCGAGGCGACGCTCGAGGAGGCGGCCGACGTCGCCCGCCGGGCCGGGGTGCCGGTCGCCGTCTACGCCCGGCAGGGGGACGCGGCCGACGCCATCCTCGACGTCGCCGAGGAGCGCGGCGCCGATCTGGTGATCATCGGCAACAAGGGGCTGACCGGCGCCAAGCGCTTCCTGCTCGGCTCGGTGCCCAACAAGGTCTCCCACTACGCCCCGTGCTCGGTGATGATCATCCGCACCACCTGAGGGCGGCGGAGCGGCCGTCCTACCCGGCGGGGACGACGGCGTAGGGCCCGCCCGGCTGGGTGGCGGCGCCGGCGTCGAGCAGCCCGGCTCCGTAGTGCCCGGCGTCGGCCGGCGGAGCCAGCGGCCGGGCGGTCGCCTCGAGCCGGGCGACGATCGTCGCGGGCGCGGGGTGCGGGCCGAGCACGCCGCTGGCGATCACCAGGGCGGCGGCGGCCGAGACGTGGGGCGTCGACATCGAGGTGCCCTCGTAACCGGAGGGGAACCCGAAGACGCGGGTCGAGCGGCCGAGATAGGTCTCCTGATAGACGTTGCGCCCGGCCGCGTCCTGCGGGCGGCAGTTGGGATCGTCGGGGAAGGTGGCGGCGTCGGCGCCGCCACCGGGCGCGACCAGGCCGAGCAGGCGTCCGTCGTTGGAGAAGTCCGAGAGGCAGCCGTGCTCCGTCGTCGAGCCGACCGCCAGGACGTAGCGGGCGCGGGCCGGGTAGGCGACCTGGGGCGACCCCTCGTTTCCGGCGGCGCCGACGACGAGGACGCCGCGGTCGTGCGCGTAGCCGATCGCCGCGGTCAGCTGGGGAATCGACGCGGCGGTGACGTCGCTGCCGAACTCGAAGCTCATGTTGATCACGTCGGCGTGGTGGCGGACGGCGAAGATGACGCCGCTGGCGATGGCCGAGGCATCGCCGTCGCCGTGGGCGTCGAGCACGCGGACCGGCATGATGCGCGCGCCGTAGGCGAGGCCGGTCAGCCCGATGCCGTTGTTGGTCTTCTCGGCGATGGTTCCGGCCACGTGGGTGCCGTGGCCGTTGTGGTCGTCGGGGTAGCGGGTGTCGTCGACGAAGTCGTAGCCCCGGACGAACTGGTGGGCGGTGAAGTCGGGCGACCGGCGGAAGCGTCCGTGGTCGGCGTAGGCGACCCCGGTGTCGAGCACGGCGACGATCACGCCCTGCCCGCCGGGCCGGCCGGCGGCGGCGAGGTTCGACCAGGCGGCCGGGGCGTTGACGCCGAACGGGCCGAAGAAGTTCCACTGGAGTTGGGCCCAGCCGCCGGGCGTCCCGGTCCGGCCCGGGTCGTTGGGGATGAACGGCGGGAGGGTCGGAGCCGGGGTCGCCAGCGCCTGGGCGATGTGGGCGACGTAGTCGGGGCCGGCCCAGAGGACCCCGGGCCGCCGGCGCAGCCGGGTGATCGCGCTGCGTACGCTCACCCCGGGGGCGAGCCTGAGGGTCACGGTGGGCGACGTCGAGCCGGCGGCGACTACGCCGCTCGCCCGCATCGCCGTCGCTCGCGTGGCGGTGGGAGAGCCGTCGGCGAAAGCGACGACCACGACGTGGGGCTTGACCGGCGCGGCGATCGCCTGGCCGGCGGGCGCGAGGAGACAGATCAGGATCGCCGAGAGGACGGCTCGGACCAGCCGCGGCACGGCGGGTTCTTCGTGATGGGGTGGCGCCATGGTCGTGGTCGCGACCCGCGGCGCCACCGGCGGCGAGGTCTCAACACCATAATGATGCACCCCCGCGGCGTCGCGAGGGGCCGGTGGCCCGGCAGCGACGATGAGCGAGCGCTTCTTCCCCCTCGATGAGCACTTCATGCGCCTGGCGCTGCGTGAGGCCGAGCGGGCGCTCGATCACGACGACGTACCCGTCGGCGCGGTGGTCGTGCGTGACGGCGAGGTGATCGGCGCGGCGGCCAACGAGCGCGAGCGGCGACAGGACCCGACGGCCCATGCCGAGATGATCGCGCTACGCGAGGCCGCCCGCCGGGTGGGGGGATGGCGGCTGATCGACTGCGTCCTCTACGTGACGCTCGAGCCGTGCGCGATGTGCGCCGGAGCGATCGTCCTCGCGCGGGTGCCGCGGGTGGTCTTCGGGACGTCCGACCCGAAGGCGGGAGCGGCCGGGAGCGTGCTCGACGTCCTCGCCGAGCCGCGGCTCAACCATCGCCCGAAGGTGGCCGGCGGGCTCCTGGCCGCGGAGGCGGCGGCGCTTCTACGGGCCTTCTTCGCGTCACGTCGGTGAGCGCGATGATCTAGCCTCCGGTGGGCGTTCTCCGGAGGGGTGGCAGAGCGGTTGAATGCGGCGGTCTCGAAAACCGTTTCGGGTCTCATGGGTCCGACGAGGGTTCGAATCCCTCCCCCTCCGCTCGACAGGCCGGGGTCTGCCAGCCCTCTAGATGAGTAGTGCCACGGGTTTATGCGGTGTAGCAGGCGATCGAGCGGCTTGGCCGTCCGAGTTGGTGGTTGAGGGAGATTGCGGCGGCGAGTGCGGCGAAGCGTGCGGCCAGGCGGACGCGG
>JBPCNA010000164.1:0-10746 GCA_051001735.1 Solirubrobacteraceae bacterium | reverse complement strand
GGCGGCCGAGAAGCTAGATCGGTCGTGGGTGGGCATCGACGTGACCTATCTCGCCATGACGCTCATCAAGTCACGGCTCACGACGCTTGGGTCAAGCGATTACCGGGTCCTTGGCGAACCGACCACTCGCGACGACGCCAAGCAACTGGCCAAAGACGACCCGCATCAGTTCGAGTGGTGGGCGCTGAGCCTGGTTGGGGCACGACCGGCCGAGGGGAAGAAGGGCGCCGACCACGGCATCGACGGACGCCTGTTCTTCTTCGACGAGGGCACCGCGAACGCCAAGCAAGTCATCATCAGCGTCAAAGGCGGGCAGGTCCACGTCAGCCACGTCCGCGACCTCATCGGCGTCCTCCAGAGAGAGAAAGCCCAAATCGGCGTGGTCATCTCGCTCAACAAGCCGACCAGGCCGATGAGAGCGGAGGCCGCATCCGCCGGCTTCTACGCCTCACCGTGGGGCCAACACCCCCGAGTCCAACTCCTGACGGTCGCGGAACTACTCGCCGGAAAGACGCTCGACATGCCCGCCGGAGGGGCACACATGACGCAGGTCGCGTTACCCCCCACGCCCGAACCGCCCGCCCACCCCGACCAACTATCGCTCGGCGGATAACGCCGAGTTTCGCCAATCGTTTCGCCAATCCCTCCTAGTGCAGCGTTCTAAGCCATCGGCAGCAGCCGGGCGAGCGCCTCGTTCTCGGCCGGGTCGTAGACGGCGTGCTGGGCGCAGGCGGGGACGAGCTCGCCGGTCTCGGGGTGGGCCATCGCGTAGGAGCACGCCTCGAGGCGCTCCTGGGCAGCCCGGACCGCCGGATCCGCGGCGACCGCGCCGGCGCGCAACGCCGCCCAGGCCGGGCGGACGACGGCGGCGTCCATGAAGTTGTGCATGACGAAGGTCACCGGCCGGAAGCCGTGGCGGCGGAGCTCGCCGAGGCCGCCGCACCGTCCGACGAAGCGCCGCGCCCACGAGGCGGCCACCGCCAAGGACCCCGGCTGCGCCGCGACCGCCCGGGCCAGGCGGGCGGCGAGGAGGGGCGCCTCGAAGTCCATCGGCCCGAACGTCCGGTAGAAGGCGTCCCGGGCGGCGTGGTCGCCGGGCTCGCGGTCGTCGAGGACGGGGACCCAGCGGCGCCCGACGTAGCCGCCGTGGGCCGTGCGGTTGCACCGCACATCGCCGACCTGGATCATCTCGTGGGGGAGCCGGGCTCCGGCGCCCGCGCCGATCAGCGCCCAGATCTCATCATCGGAGAGCGTCCGGTAGGCGCCCTTCCAGCGCGCCCGGTTGCCGATGAAGGCGGCCGGCTGGAAGGAGAACATGCGAAAGCCCATGTCGCGGCAGTCGGCGATCAGCCGGGGGATCTGATCGGCGTTCTCGGGGGTGACCGTCATGTTGTGAGCCAGATAGCTCGTGACCCCGTGCTCGCGCTCGAGCCGGTCGAACATCGCGCAGAAGCGCGCCCGGTAGGGGTTGAGGTCGGCCTCCCGGGCGGCCCGGCGGATCCCCCGCCGGCCGAACATCATCGAGTCGAAATGACCGGCGAAGGAGAGGTGGTCGAACCGCGGTCCGTCCGGGCCGATCGCCAGCCGCTCGAGGTAGTCGTAGTCGAAGTCGCCGTGGGTCATGCTCATCGGCTTACGCCCGTGGCGGCGCATCGCCTCGAGGGCCGCCGCGTGCCCGTCGGCGCCGAGCAGGGTCACCTCGCCGCCGATCAGCTGGGCGTTCTGGCCCGGCCCGCGAACCGCCGCCAGCAGCGCCATCTGGGCGTCGATCTCCGTCGTGGTGTGGGCGGCGTCGATGCGCACGCGGTTGGCGTCGCGCGAGTGGTAGCAGGGGGTGCAGGCGAGGTTGCAGCGCGGGAACACCCCGTGGGTCCCCTCGCAGCCGGCCATCCGCCGGCCGAGCGTCTGGGCCGGGGTCTTGACGCGGTCGGGGAGCTCGTCCCAGCGCCGGGTCATCGCCGCGGCGAGCTCCGGCCCGACCGGGCGCGTCGCCCGCTCGAGCTCGCGCAGCCGGCGGAGGACCTCAGCCATCGAGCAGCCCGAAGACGTCGGCCACCTGCTGCCAGCCGACGCTGAGCAGGAAGCGGTTGTCGCGGCCGTAGGACTTGGCCCCGAGGATGAAGAACCCGGGCTCGGGGTTGCGCAGCGTGTCGACCCCGTGCCCGCCCTGGGCGAGGCAGTCGCCGCCCGACTCGCCGAGCAGCGCCGCCGCGAGGTTGATCGGCCCGCACGTGGCGTAGCACTCCTGGACCTGCAGCTGGCGGTAGATCGCGAAGTCGCCGACCGCGCCGTTGAGGGCGAGGATGCGATCGAACTCGCGCTCGATCACCTCGCTGTTTCGGAGCGCGACCGCCACCCGGCCGTCGGCGCCGTCCCAGAGCGCCTCGGTGACTCGGCCGGGATGGAGCTCGATCGCCGGACTCGCCCCGGCGGCGAGCTCGCGCGTCGTGCGGCTGAGGGCGGCCCGCTCGGGGAGGGGGTCGTCGTCGACCGCGCCCCAGTCGGGCGCGGGGCTGCGGACCGCCCACTCGACGGTCGTGCCGGGGGCGCCGCGGGCGAAGCGGGCGAGGTCGCGGGCGGCGGTCTGGGCGGAGTGGCCGGCCCCGGTGAGGAGGATGCGCCGCCCGGCCCACCGCTGGGGCTCGCCGGCGAAGTCGGGGATGTCTCGGCGGATGCGCCCGGCGCGGGCGAGCTCGCCGGGGGCGGGGATGCCGCCGTCGCCGAGGGCGTTCGGGCTGCCGTAGGTCCCGGTGCAGTCGAGCACGACGTCGGCGTGCTCGATCCGCTCGGCGCCGTCGGCGTCGCGGACGAGCAGACGGAAGGGGCGTCCGGCGCGGTCCGGCTGCCCGATCCGCTCGTGCTTGAGGAGCCCCTCGCGGCCGACGGCGACCACGGTCGTCTCCATCCGGAGCATCGCGGCCACCGCGGGGAGGGCGGCCACCGGGGCGAGCAGTCGGTCGGCGAGCTCGGTCCCCGTCGGTAGCCCGGCTCCGTCGGGCGCGGCGTCGCCGAGGGCGGCCCGGGCCGGTGGCGAGACGTTGAGCGACCAGGGGGTGAAGAGGCGGACGTGGCCCCAGGCGCGGACGTGGCCGCCGACGGCGGCCGAGCGCTCGTAGACCGAGCACGGCCAGCCGCGGCGGGCGGCGGCCAGTGCCGCCTCGAGGCCGATCGGCCCGGCGCCGAGGACGGCGAGGCGGGGCGTGCGCCCGGGGGCGGGGCGGGACGGCCGTCGATCGGCAGGTCGAGGCGCGGGTTGATCGGCGGGGGCGTCCACGGCGTTATCTTCGAGGGTATGCGAATAGCGGTCTGCGGCGGCGTCTATGCCAACCCCTACGCGCTGCGGGCCTTCCTGGATGACGCGGCGCGGCGGGGAGCCGACCGCCTCTACTGCCTCGGCGACCTCGGCGGATTCGGCGCCGACTGCGACGCGGTGTGGCCGCTGCTCGACGGCGTCGAGACGATCGCCGGCAATTACGACGTGGCGATCGGCCGGGGCGACGAGGACTGCGGCTGCGGCTACAGCGACGCGCGCGACAACCACTACGCCCAGCTCCTCTACGACTACACGCGGGCGCACACGAGCCCGGCCTTCGCCGCGTGGATGCGCGAGCTCCCGCGCGAGCGCCGCCTGCGCTGCGAGGGCGTCGACGTCCACATGGTCCATGGGTCGCCGCTGGCGGTCAACGACTTCATGTGGGAGTCGCTCGGCGACGACGAGCTCGCGTCGCGGGTGGCGGCCAGCGGCGCCGACCTCCTCCTCTGCACCCACACCGGGATGCCGTGGCAGCGGCGGGTGGGGGGGACGCTGATCGTCAACGTGGGGACGATCGGCCGCCCGGCCAACGACGGCCGGCGGGAGGGCTGGTACGCCGTCGTCGACTGCGGCGACGGCGAGGTCGCCGCCGAGCTCGTCGCGCTGCCCTACGACTGGCGGGCCCACGCGGCGGCGATGCGCGCCGCCGGCCTCCCCGAGGCCTTCGTCGACACGGTCGAGAGCGGCTGGTGGACCACGTGCCTCGAGGTCGTGCCGCCGCCGGAGCGCAGCCGCGGCCGCTACCAGGTCTACCGCGACGCCCTCCCGGTCGGCTCCGCGGCCGGCGACCTCGGCTGGGCCGACGCCGACCGGCCGCTCGCCGACGACGGCCTCCCCGTCGCTCCGTTGTTCGGGTCGGCCGCCTTCCCGCCGCGGCTGTGGATCTACACCAACTTCCACTGCAACCTCGCCTGCTCCTACTGCGCGGTCGCCTCGTCGCCGCGGGCGCCGCGGCGCTCGCTCGGCCTCGACCGCTTCCGCGAGCTGGTCGACGAGGCGGTCGCCGAGGGCTTCGAGGAGCTCTACCTGACCGGCGGCGAGCCGTTCGTCGAGCCGGACATCGCCGCGATGCTCGCCTATGCCTCGGGCCGGCTGCCGACCGTCTGCCTGACCAACGCGATGCTCTTCGGGGGCCGGCGCGAGACGGCGCTCCGCAGCCTCGAGGGCCGCCCGAACCTGATCCTCCAGACCTCGATCGACGGCGCCCGCCCCGAGACCCACGACCACTGGCGCGGCCAGGGCTCCTGGGCCCGGGCGATGGCGGGCCTCGAGCTCGCCCGGTCGCTCGGCCTCCACGTCCGGGTGGCGATGACCGAGACCCCGGAGAACACGGGAGAGGTCGACGAGCTCCGGGCCCTCCTCGCCGCCCGGGGGATCATCGACGGCGACTTCGCGGTCCGCCCGATGGTGGCCCGCGGCTTCGCGGCCGACGGCCTCGAGGTCAGCGACGCGCTGATGGTGCCCGAGCTGACGATCACCGCCGACGGCGCCCACTGGCACCCCGTGGGTGGCGACCTCGCCTCGAGCCCGGACCTCCTCGTCGCCGCCGGCCCCGTCCCCCTCGCCGAAGCCAAGCGCCTCGTCGTCCAGCGCTTCCTCGAGCTCCGCCTGGCCGACGGCAGCCTCCCCGCCGCCTACCACTGCGCTGTCTGATGCGGCGTCCGGTCAGCCCGG
Source organism: Solirubrobacteraceae bacterium (assembly GCA_051001735.1). Taxonomy (GTDB): domain Bacteria; phylum Actinomycetota; class Thermoleophilia; order Solirubrobacterales; family Solirubrobacteraceae; genus Palsa-513. The sequence goes on along the minus strand of JBPCNA010000164.1, from coordinate 5,759 downwards.
TCGGGTGGAGGGCGCGGTGGCTCGTCGGGTGAGTGGGGATGGCGGCCGCCCCGGGGTGGAGGGCGCCCGGCCTCCTCGGGCGGGCCGCGGCAGCGCCGAGGGTGGCGGCGCTATGCCCGCCGCCCTCGTTCTGGCTCGGTCGCCGGTGCCCGGCGCGTGCAAGACGCGGCTCGAGCCCCTGCTCGGGCCCGAGGGGTGCGCGCGCCTCCAGGCGGTGCTCGTGGCCCGCGCCGCCCGCTGGGCGCAGCTGGCCGCGCCGGACGCCGCCTTTGTGAGCTTCAGTCCGGCCGACGCGGTCGAGTCGATGAGCCGGCTCGTTCCCGACGGGGTCCGGCTCTTCCCGCAGGTGGACGGCGGCCTCGGCGACCGGATCGCCGCCGCCGCCGAGCACGTGCTCGGCGTCGCCGGGGGCCCCCTCCTGGTCGCCGGTGCCGATGTCGTCGCGCTCGGACCCGAGCACGCAGCCGCGGCCTTCGACGATCTGGCGCACGGCTGCGACCTGACGATCGGGCCGGCCACCGACGGCGGCTACTACCTGATCGGCCTGGGGGAGCCGCGGCCCGACCTCTTCGCCCTCGCCGCCGAGGAGTGGGGCGGGCCGCAGGTGCTCCGCCTGACGCTGACCACCGCCGCCTCGGCCGGGCTCCGGGTCGGTCTCCTGCGCGCCGAGCGCGACCTCGACGAGCCGGCCGACGTCCGCGCGCTCCTCGCCGACCCGCTCACCCCCGACGACGTCCGCGCCGCCCTCGGCGGAGAGACGCGTTGAGCCCGGTCTTCTCGCTGCTCGTCCCCGTCCTCGACGAGGAGGCCGGCCTCCCGGAGCTCCTCGACCACCTCGAAGGCCTCGCCGGGAGCTGGGAGGTGATCCTCGCCGACGGCGGCTCCCGCGACCGGACGGTCACCCTCGCCGCCGCCCGGACCCGCGTGATCGACGCTCCGCGCGGGCGGGCGGCCCAGATGAACGCCGCCGCCCGGGTCGCCTCCGGCGAGGCGCTCGTCTTCCTCCACGCCGACTCCCGTCTCCCGCCCGGCGCCCACGCCTCGATCGTCCGGGCCCTCGAGGACCCCCTGACGGTCGGCGGGAACTTCGTCCTGCGCTTCGACGGCGACGACCGCTTCGCCCGCCTCCTCGGCGCCTGGTACCGGCTCCAGCGGCGCGCCGGCGTCTACTACGGCGACTCGACGATCTGGGTCCGGCGCGACGCCTTCGACGCGCTCGGCGGCTTTCGCGATCTCGCGATCATGGAGGACTACGACTTCGTCCGCCGCCTCGAGCGCCACGGCCGCACCGCCTGCCTCCCCGGCCCCGCCGTCACCTCCGGACGGCGCTGGCGCACGCACGGCGTGCCCCGGACCGTCGCCACCTGGGTGCTGATCCGCTGGGCCTGGCTCGCCGGCGTCCCGGCCGACCGCCTCGCCCGCCTCTACCGCGCCGTCCGCTGACGGCGACCCGCCCGCGCTCCGAAAGAACCACGTCGGGGGCCGGCGTGCGGCCCGGCGCCGGCCGGCCGGCAATTACCATCAGGGGATGACCGACCCCGCCTCCGGCGTAGGCGTCCTGGCCGCGATGGCCGCCGGTGCGGTCTCGTTTCTCTCGCCCTGCGTGCTCCCCCTCGTGCCCGGCTACCTCTCGGCCGTGGTCGGCGTCACCCCGGCCGAGCTCGGCCGGGCCGGCGCCCGCCGGGTGCTCGGGCCGAGCCTGCTGTTCGTCGCCAGCTTCTCGGCCATCTTCATCTCCCTCGGGCTCGGCGCCACGGCTCTCGGCTCGACCCTCCACGACCACCGCCAGACGCTGGAGCACGTCTCCGCCGCCGTGATCGTCCTGCTCGGCGTCGTCTTCATCGCCTCGCCGCTGATCCCCCGGCTCAATCGCGAGTGGCACGTCGAGGGGCTGCTCACCCGCGCCGGGAAGGGCGGGCCGCTGGTCGCCGGCGCGGCCTTCGCCGTCGCCTGGACCCCCTGCGTCGGCCCCACCCTCGCCGCCATCCTCGGCGCCGCCTCGCTCTCGCGCTCGGAGGCCCACGGCGCCCTCCTCCTCGCCTCCTACTCGGCCGGCCTGGCCATCCCCTTCCTCGCCACCTCGCTCGCCTTCGAGCGCATGAGCGTCGTCTTCGCCGCCGTCAAGCGCCACTTCCAGGCGGTCATCGTCTTCGGCGGCCTCGTCCTGATCGGCATGGGCGTCCTGATCTGGACCGATCAGCTCACGCTGCTGAACGCCCACGCCCAGAGCGCGCTCGACGGCCTCGGGCTCAACTTCTTCAACATCTAGTGGTCTGCTCAGGCCGGCGCGGCGTCGTAGCGCCACTCGGAGAGGCGCAGCAGGGTGGGGAGGGGGACGCCGGTCGCCGAGACCACGCAGGTGTGTCCGTCGCGCCGCCAGGTGACGATCGTCCGGCCCCCGGCGCTCAGCCCGAGGAAGCGGGTGCCGTGGCTGATCTGCGCGCTCGCCGCCGCCGGCTCCCGGAGCGGTGAGCCGCCGACGATCGTGTAGTCGACGGCCCGGCCGGCGTTCGCGTAGTAGACGGTCATCGTCGTGCGGCCGGCGACGCGGTCGGTGCGGACGCCGCTGCTCTGCCAGCCGAACGCCTCCCGCCAGTCGGGGTAGCGGACGCCGGCGAGCTGGCTCCGGAGCGCGCCCTTGTGGCTCGGGTCGGCCGGTGGGGCCGGGCCGGACGCCCCGCCGGCGGCCAGCAAGGCCACCGTGGTCACCGACGGCGGCCCGGGGCCGCGCTGGAGGAAGGCGACCACCGCCAGGGCGAGGACCGCGGCGCAGGCCACCGCGAAGCCGCCCATCGGCGCTCGACGGGGGGCGGCCGCCGGGCGCGCGGGGTTGGTCAGTGCGGCTCTGAGGTCGGGCGGTGCGCTCGGCCGGGCGCATCGGACGGCGGCGACCGCCCGGCTCTGCTCCTCGAACAGCGCGGTCAGCTCGGAGGACGCGGCGACGCGCTCGCGCAGCTCCGGGGTCTCGTAGGAGCCGTCGGCGAGCGCGGCGATATCGCGGTGAAGGCGGCTCATCGGTCTACAGGACTCCGTCGGGTCGGGATCCATCCAGGAGCCCGACGACCTGCTGGCGGGCGCGGAAGAGGCGGCTGGTGATCGTCGCCTCGCGGGTGCCGAGCGCCCGGGCCGCCTCCCGGTAGGAGAGCCCGACCACGTCGACGGCGACCAGCGCCTCCCGGTACTTCGGCGGGAGGCCGGCGATCGCCGCGAACGTCTCCTTCGCCTCGAGCGCCGACTCGGCGCTCGCCCCGGTCCGCCGGTCGGCCGGCTCGATGTCCTCCGGCCTCCCGACCGTCCGCGGCCGCCGGCTCGCCGTCCGCCGGCTGGTCAGGAAGGTGTTGCGCAGAACCCGCAGCAGATAGCCGAGGTCGTCGTCGCCGCGGATCAGCCGCGGCTTGGCCAGCACCCGGGCGAAGGTCTCCTGGACGAGGTCCTCGGCCTCGTCGCGCGAGCCCGACAACGCCCAGGCCGCCCGGTACAGGCGGTCGACGTGATCGGGCAGCGACGCCGGGTCGAGCGTCCGCGCCGCGGCCCCCGCGCTCTGCCGCTGGGCCCCGGCGGCCGCCACCCGGCGCGCCCCGCTCACTGCGATCGCGCTGGTGGGAGCACCGGTCAAGGGTAACGCCACGCCGGCGCCCTAGGATCAGGTCGGATGGAGTCCCGCACGGTCGCCGATTCGCGTTCGACGCTCGTCCGCTGGATGGGCATCGTCGACGCCAACAGCGCCGGGTTCGTCCACGGCGGCTGGGTGATGAAGCTGTGCGACGAGGCGGCCGGGCTGGCCGCCGTGCGCCACTCCCGCCGCCGGGTGGTCACCGCCGGGATCGACCGGATGACCTTCCTCGTCCCGATCCACGTCGGCGAGCTCGTCACGTTCGCGGCGAGCGTCAACGCCGTCTGGCGCACGTCGCTGGAGGTCGGCGTCCGAGTCGAGGCCGAGAACCCGCTGACCGGGGCGGTCCGGCACACGAACTCCGCCTACCTGACGATGGTCGCGCTCGGCGAGGACGGCCACCCGACGCCGGCGCCCCCGCTTCGCACCGAGACCGCCGCGGAGGAGCGACGCGGCCGCGACGCCCAGCTCCGCCGCGCCAACCGGCTCGCCGAGCGCGAGCAGATCCTCGTCCACCGGACCGGCGGCTGACGGCGGCGGGCCCCGCCGCCGCATATCCTCAGCTCTGGTGACTCCGCCCCGGCTCCCGGGCTCGCTGCGCCCGACCGGCGAGACGTGGCCCCTGCTGCTCTGTCCGTTCATCGTGCTCGCCGTCGTCCTCGACCTGCTCGGTGCGCCCGACGTCGCCGTCTTCGCCTGCTCGGCGATCGGCGTGATCCCGCCGGCGGCGCTGATGGGCCGGGCGACCGAGGAGCTCGCCGCCCGCTCCGGTCCCGGGATCGGCGGCCTCCTCAACGTCACCTTCGGCAACGCCCCCGAGCTGATCATCGCCATGTTCGCCCTCGCCGGCGGCCTCCACGAGGTCGTCAAGGCGTCGCTCGTCGGGTCGATCCTCGGCAACATCACGCTCGTCCTCGGCGCCTCGATGCTCGCCGGCGGCGTCCGCCGCGAGCGCCAGCAGTTCAGCGACGCGGCGGCCACCGCCCAGTCCTCGGCGCTGATGCTGGCCGTCGCCGCGGTGACCCTGCCCGCCGTCTGGGTGCTCGCCCACGGCGGCCGCCTCCCCGGCGCCTCGGCCACTCTCGTCGACTACGGCGGCCAGATCGAGAACCTGTCGCTCCTGATCGCCGGCGTCCTGGTGATCGGCTACGCCGCGCTCCTCCTCTTCTCGCTGAAGACCCACCGCGATCTCTTCAATCCGCCCGGCGAGCAGGTCGCGGCGGCCTGGACGCCGCGCCGGTCCGTCGGCATGCTCGCCCTCGCCGGCGGGGTCGTCGCCGGGATGTCCGAGGTCCTCGTCCACTCGATCGAGGGAGCTGCCCGCTCGGCCGGGCTCAGCCAGTTCTTCATCGGGGCGATCATCGTCGCCGTGGTCGGCAACGCCGCCGAGCACTGGGTGGCCGTCTCGGTGGCCGTCAAGGACCGCATGGACCTCGCCGTCAACATCGCGATCGGCTCGAGCTCACAGATCGGCCTCTTCGCGATCCCGGTGCTCGTCCTCGTCTCGCCCTTCGTCGGACCGACGCCGATGGCGCTCGTCCTCAACGGCTACGAGATCGCCGCCCTCGTCCTCGCCATCCTGATCTCGGTCCAGGTCACCAGCCGCGGCGAGTCGACCTGGCTCGACGGCGTCCAGCTCCTCGCCGTCTACGCGGTCACCGTCCTCACCTTCCTCTTCGCTTGAACGCACGGCGCCGGGGTAAGGTGTCCGGGGCGTGGAGTCCGAGCACACACCGCTGACCGACGCGCCCAAGCCGCGGCGCGCGCGCCCGGCGTCGGGCGCGATCGCCGGCGCCGGCATCGGCGCCCTCGTCGCCGTCTTCGCCGTTCTCAACTCCCAGTCGGTCGAGGTCAACTGGATCGTCTCGTCGACGCGGACGCCGCTGATCGTCGTGCTCGTCCTCTTCCTGCTCGTCGGCTTGGCCGCCGGGCGCGTCATCGGCAGCGTCCGGCCCGGGCGCGGCCGGCGCCGCGGGCGCTGAGGCCGGACGCCGCGGGGGTGGTTCGAGGCGGCGCGACCGAGCCGGGCCCGGTCTATGATCGGCTCGCATGGGGCCGGTTCACGCAACGCGCACCGGCAGGGCGGTTCTCGCCGCTACTCCGGTCGTGACGCTCGCGCTCTTCGTCGCCGCCGGCGGGCCCGGCG
>JBPCNA010000163.1:0-6094 GCA_051001735.1 Solirubrobacteraceae bacterium | reverse complement strand
CCGCGTCCGCCTGGCCGCACGCTTCGCCGCACTCGCCGCCGCAATCTCCCTCAACCACCAACTCGGACGGCCAAGCCGCTCGATCGCCTGCTACACCGCATAAACCCGTGGCACTACTCATCTAGAGTCGGCGTGGTGAAGCCCGGGACCGCGCGCCGTCATGAACGCGACGTGGCGGCCCACCCCGGGCCGGCTGCGCTTGCGGGAAGCGCCCGCGTAGCCCCATGACCTCGCTTCGCGGCGCTCAGATGTCGCCCCGTGGAAGATGCCGGGCCCCGGAGATGACCACGACGAGAGCGGACCCGCCGGCCCCTCTCCCGTGTCGGCTCTCAGGCTGCCTTTGCCGCCTGACGTTTGCGGCTGATCTCGACGACATCCCACGCCAGCCCGGTCGCGCGGAGCCCGCGGATCACCAGCGCGCTCAGGTCGATCTCCCACCAGCGCATGCCGTGGGCGGCCGAGGTCGGAAAGGCGTGGTGGTTGTTGTGCCACGACTCGCCCATCGAGAGGGGCGCCAGCCACAGGAGGTTGCGCGACTGGTCGTCGGTCGCGAAGCGGCGGCGCCCGAAGTAGTGGCAGAGCGAGTTGATGCTGAAGGTGACGTGATGGAGCAGGAAGATCCGCACCGCCCCGCCCCAGAGAAGCGCGGTCAGCCCGCCGGCGAGCGTGCCGGTGAAGGCGAAGCCGGCGGCGAAGGGCACGAGCAGGCCGACGAGCACCCATATGATGAAGGTCCGGTCTACGAAGCGGACGGCCCGGTCGGCCAGCAGGTCGGGCGCGTAGCGCTCCTCGCTTCCGAACTCGGAGGTGAACAGCCAGCCGAGGTGGGCGTGGACCAGTCCCCGGACGGCGCCGCGCCAACCGGTCCCGTGGCCGATGTGGGGGCTGTGGGGATCGCCCTCCTGGTCGGAGAACGCGTGGTGCATGCGGTGGTTGGCCACCCACTCGATCGGCGGACCCTCGATCGCCGCGGCGCCGAACGCGGCGAGCACGCCGCGCATCACGGGCGTCGTGGCGAAGCTGCGATGGGTCAGCAGGCGGTGATAGCCGACGGTGATACCGAAGCCGGTGGCGAAGTAGCAGACGAAGAGGATCCCCAGGTCGTGCCAGTGGAGCGCGCCCCCCCACGCCTGCCGGGCGGCCACGATCAGGAGCAGCAGCGGCACCCCGGTGACGACGGCAGTGGCGATCCGTCCGGCCAGGTCGTACTCGCCGGGCGGCTGAACATCCACCGGCGGCGCGGCCACCGGGCGCTCGTCGACGTTCTCCTGTTGCTGGGTGGCCACGGCCGACGAGTCTACGGGAGCCTCGGGACGGCGCGCGTCCCCGCGCAGGCGGCGGTCCGGCTCAGTCTGGATCCACCGAGGATCGTGGATGAATCCCTGTCGTCGGCGCGGTCCGGGGTCGATCGGCGGCGCACCCACAGGGTGGACCCCTTTGGAAGCCGCCGATTGGCGCTGGGCCGTGATCCACGAGAGGGAGTCGCCGCGAGACTCGGTGGATCCAGACTCAGTCCGAGGTGAGACCGAGGTCCCGGAGCTTGGCCCACCGCGGGTCGGGCGGGCGATCGTGGTGATGCCCGGGCTCGGCCTCGTTGAGGTTGACCGCGCACTCCGGGCAGAGGCCGCGGCAGTCGGGCCGGCAGAGGATCTGGTCCGGCGCGGCCAGGAGGAAGGCGTCGCGGGCCCAGGCGGCGAGGTCGAGCACCTCGCCGGTCAGGTAGGGGCTCTCGAGGTCGTCGCCGCCGCCCGGCTGGTGGACCTCGCGGGCGTCGACTCGGACGATCGGCGCCGCGTCGCCCAGGCAGCGCATGCACGGCCCGGCGATCGCCGTGGTGAAGCGCAACCGTAGGGCGTAGCCGCTGCCCGTCGTGCGCGACACGTCGAGCACGACGTCGACGTCGGCCGGCGCCGCCGCGAAGCGCTCGCCGGCCAGGGTGACCGGGGCGATGCGGGCCGTCAGCTCGCGCCTGCGCCCCTCCCCCGAGCTGAGGCCGAGCCCGGCGAGGTCGAAGTCGTCGGCGCGCGCGGGCATTCCCTCAAGCCTAGAGCAGGGTTCGGTCCCGTCCCCGGGTCCCGCGGGCGCCCTACCCGTCGTCGGCCAGCTCCCGCTTGAGCACCTTGCCGGTCGAGTTGCGCGGCAGCTCGTCGAGGAACGCGACCTCCCGCGGCACCTTGTACCCGGCGAGGTTCTCCTTGACGTGGCGCTTCACCGCCTCCTCGCTCAGCTCGCTGCCGGCGGACCGAACGACGAACGCCTTGAGGCGCGCTCCGAAGCGGTCGTCGCGCACCCCGATGACCGCCGCGTCCGCGATCTCCGGGTGGCGGGCCAGGAGGTCCTCGACCTCGGCGGGGAAGACATTCTCTCCGCCGGAGACGATCATCTCGTCGTCGCGGCCGTCGACGAACAGGTGCCCGGCGGCGTCGAAGTGACCGACGTCGCCGGTGCTCATCAGCCCGTCGATCACGTCCTTGCCGCCGCCGCCCGTGTAGCCGTCGAAGAGCAGCTCGTTGACCACGAAGATGCGCCCGCTCTCCCCCGCCGCGACGGGGCGCTCCGCGTCGTCGTAGAGGCGGACGGTCGTGCCGCGCGGCGGTGAGCCCGCCGTCCCCGGCGCCGCCCGCAGGTCGGCCGGGGTGGCGATCGTCACCCAGGCGACCTCGGTCGACCCGTAGAGGTTGTAGAGGACGTCGCCGAGCTGATCCATCACCCGTTCGGCCAGCTCGCCCGGGAGCGCCGAGCCGCTGGCGGCGATCACCCGCAGGCGGCCCAGATCGTGCTCGGCGATCGCCGCGCCGCCGAGGTCGAGGATCCGCTGGAGCATCACCGGCACGACGACGAGCGCGGTGGCCCGGCTTTGCGCGAGCGCCGCCAGCGTCTGAGCCGGATCGAAGCGGCGGCGCAGCACGAGCGTCGAGGAGAGCGCCAGGGCCAGCGTGAAGTGTGCGAAGCCCCAGGAGTGGAAGAGCGGCGCGGCGATCACCGTCGGCTCCCGCGCCCGCAGCGGGATCTTCGACAGGAGCGAGGCCGCCGGGGCCAGCGAGTCCGGCTGGCGGCGCGACGCCCCCTTCGGGGTGCCCGTGGTGCCCGAGGTGAGGATCACCACCTTCCCGGGGCGCTCCGGCGGCCGGAGGGAGCGCTCGTCGCCGGCGGCGATCAGCTGCTCGAGCGTGGGCGGCCGGCTCGTCGCCCGGTCGGACGCCTCGTGCCAGGCCAGGAACGTCTCCCGCCCGGGCGTCGCGCCGGCGCACAGCTCGGTGAACTCCTCGTCGTGGATCAGGGCGACCGGCCGCTCGCGGGCGACGACGTCGGCGATCTGCGGCCCGGCGAACCCCGTGTTCAGATAGAGCGCGTCGGCGCCGAGCTTCGAGCACGCCACCGTCGCCTCGACGAAGCCGCGGTGGTTGCGCACGAGGATGCCGACCCCGTCCCCCTCGCCGACGCCCGCGTCGCGCAGGCTGTGGGCCAACGCATTGGTCCGGCGATCGACGTCGCCGAAGCTGAGCGTCCCGCGCTCGTCGTCGATCGCCGTCGCATCGGGAACGCGCGCCGCCGAGGCCGTGTAGCCGGCGGCCGGTGTCGGCCCCCAGCGCCGCAGGGCGATCCCCGCCCGCACGAGCCGGTCCGGCCGATCGGGGTGGGCGACGCCGGAGCCGACGAGGACCTTTGCCATGAAGACGACGTCGGCGACGCGGCGACGAGCGGCGGCGGGAGGCGGCATGGGCATCAACCTACCGCGGCGGCGGCCGGGGGTCCGTCCGGTCGGCGACCTACGCTTGCTCGTTCAATGGAAGCTGCCACCCAACTGCGGATGTCCTTTGTCCGCACCCTCGGCGACCGGCTGCTGGTCGACGGCGTTCAGGTCGCCGACGAGTGCGCCGTCCGGCTCGTGCGCGAGCGCGAGCGCGCCGGCGAGGATGCCACCAAGCTGATCGTCGACGCGATCGAGATCGGCGCCCGGGTGCTCGACCGCGAGCAGACGGGCGCCAACGCCGAGTTCGTCCGCGCCGAGTTCGAGCGCGCCGCCCGCGAGCTCGAGACCGAGTTCGTCGACCGGGCACGGCGCGTCGCCGAGCGCCTCGACGCCAAGGTCGACGATGCCTTCGGGGCCGACGACGGCCAGGTGGCCCGGGTGATGGCCCGCCACTTCGGTGAGGGATCGACCGACGCGGTGCAGAACCAGGTGCGGGCGATCGTCGTCGAGGTGATGGCGAACTCGCGCGCCGAGCTCGTGCGCCAGTTCTCCTCCGCCGACGCCAGCAACCCCCTGTCCGACTTCAAGGCGATGGCCGCACGGATGATGCGCGAGGCGGCCGACCGCCAGGCCCAACAGCTGACCGCGATGACCGGCCGGCTCGAGGAGATGCGCCTCCAGCTCGGGACGCTCCAGGCCGAGCGCCAGAAGCTCGAGGAGGTGGCGGCCGAGCACGACCGTGGCACGGCCAAGGGCCGGAGCTTCGAGCAGCTCGTCCACGAGGCGGTCGACCGGTTGGCCATCGCCCAGGGCGACGGCTGCGAGGCGGTCGGCGACGTGATGGCCGGGACGCGCAAGACGGGCGACATCGTCGTCGAGATCGACGGCGCCTCGGGCCCGGGGCGCGGGAAGATCGTCTTCGAGGCGAAGAACTCCCAGCTCAGCCGGCCCAAGGCGCTCGAGGAGCTCGACCGGGCGATCAGCGTCCGCTGTGCCGACTACGCCATCCTCGTCGTCCCCAGCGAGGCGGAGGTGCCGACGCGGATGGTGCCGCTGCGCGAGTACAACGGCGACAAGCTGATCGTCGCGCTCGACCCGGCCGACGGCGACGGCGGGTGCCAGCTGGCGCTCCGCGTCGCCTACTCCCTGGCTCGCGCGCGGGTGATCATGGCCCGCGGGGCCGAGCTCGGCGAGCAGGTCGACTGCGCGGCCGTGCGCGAGAACTGCGAGCGCGCCGTGGCCGCCCTCGAGGACGTGCGCCGGATCAAGATGCAGCTGACCGGCGCCCGCACCCAGATCGACAAGGCGGCGGAGATCATCGAGACGATGGCGGCGCGGGTGCGCCGCCACCTGGTCGAGATCGACGCGCTGATGGTGACCGCCGGGACACCCGCCCGCCCCGCCTGAGCTGAGCGGCCCGCTCAGCCGGTGACGAAGACGACGTCCTGGAAGCGCGACCAGGCGCCGTCGTGCATCGTCCACACGCGGGCGTAGATCGTGCGCCCGCTCGGCAGGCCGGCCATCACGTGGGAGGTCGTGCTCCCGTCCGTCTGGGCGGATCCGAGGTCGTAGCTGCCGGGGGTCGAGCCCATCCAGAGGGCGTAGCTCTGGGCGCCGGCGACCGGGCTCCAGGTGAGCGGCTGGGTGGGATCGACGTGGGTTTGTCCGTTCAGCGGATTCGTGAACGTCGCGCCCTGCCCCGGTGTGAAGGCGACGTCGTCGTAGCGGGGGTAGGCGCCGCCAATCTTCGTCCACACGCGGGCGTAGACCTTCACCCCGACGGCCAGCGTCGGCGTGTAGGAGGTCGTCCCGGGCGCGAGCTCGACGCCGCCGATGTCGTAGCCGCCGGGCGTCGACCCCAGCCAAAGGGCGTAGCTCTGCGCCGCCGGCGCGGCGGTCCAGGTCAGTGGACCCGGGGCGACCCCGGTCTGCCCGTCGGCGGGGCTCGTGAACTCGGCGCCGCCGGCGGCGGTGAAGCTCACGTCCTGGTAGGTCGACCATGAGCCGCCGGTCATCGTCCACAGGCGGGCGTAGAGCGTGCGCCCGCCCGGCAGCGTCGCCGGGTCGTAGGAGAGGGTGGACGCCGACAGGGCGATGCCGAGCAGGTCGTAGCCGCCGCGCGACGTCCCGATCCAGAGCGCGTACTGCTGCGCTCCGGTAGCCGCGGTCCACTTGAACGGCTGCATCGTGTCCTTGGTGCCCCCATCGGTCGGATACGCGAACGACGCGTTCGGGGTCATCTGGCCCTGGGTGATGGTGGTGGAGGCGGGTTTGTCGAGGCAGTTGCTGGGGCCGATGCCGTAGTTGTCGTTGTCGCCGGTGTAGCGGATGCGGTAGGTGTAGGTGCCGGGGGCAGTCGGGGTGTACAGCCCGGAGTCGTAGGTCGCGGCGCCGTTGACC
>JBPCNA010000162.1:0-21070 GCA_051001735.1 Solirubrobacteraceae bacterium | reverse complement strand
GCCGGCGATCGCGTCGCTGGGCATCTCGCAGGCGTTCGCGGGCCTGGTGATCGTCGCGATCGCGGGCAACGCGGTCGAGAACGTCGCCGGCATCGCGCTGGCGCACAAGGGGCAATCCGATCTCGCGATCTCCGTCGTGAAAAACTCCGTCGCGCAGGTCGCTGCGTTCCTCTTTCCCGCGCTGGTGCTCGTCTCGCTGCTGTTCCCGCACGCGCTGACCTTTGCGCTGAACCCGGTCTACATCGGAGCGATCGCGCTGACCGCGCTCGCGCTGTGGCAAATCACCGGCGACGGCGAGGCGACAGCCTTCGAAGGCGTAGCACTGATCGCGCTATACGTCGTGCTCGGCACCTTCGCCTACCTGCAATAGCCCCTGACGCCCGCACCTCACGACACGTCACCGCCGGAAGCGGCCGATTTGGGCCGACGCGGGCCCAAACTCCAGCGGCGCGCCCGCCCGCTCGCCGCTATATAGGGGTCGTCAGCGTAACGGCGTCAAAGCTCCAGAAGTACGTCCTCTGACGCGGGCCAGGGGCTGCTGGTCGTCGGCGTGGGCGGCGGAAGACGTCTGTGGGATGTCGAAGGTCAGGGCATCGTCCCCGTCTCTGTTCGGGTCGGCTCGGGGTCTAGAGAGGTTCGTGCGGAAACCGGCGTACCCAACACTGGGTCGCGGCCTCGAGCCCGGCGGGGCTTGACAGGCCACCGGGGCAACCGGCATGCAGACCATCCCATGAGCGACCCGAGTGTCACCTGGGCCGGTTTCGGACCGCCGGCGGCGCCCGCCTCGTGATGTACACGTGAGGAACCACGGCGCGAGAAAAGTGCCGCCAAGCTGAGCTGAGTCAGAGCCCGGCGGGGTGGCGGGCGACGAAGGCCGAGGTGTCCGCCATGGTGCGCGTCCAGCGGGTGCCGCCGGAGGAGAGCGCTACGGTGTCGAAGCGCCAGCCGGCGACGACCATGAAGGCGTGGCCGGCGTTGGCGTAGACGGTGATCCACTGGCCGGGGCCGGGCTGGCCCCAGCTCTCGAAGCCGGTCGAGTCGAGCGGGGAGGAGAGGAGGCCGGCGGCAGCGAGGGCGTAGCTCACCGAGCCGGAGCAGTCGTAGGCCTGGGCGTGGAAGGAGGCGTGGCCGCCGCCGTAGAGGTAGGGGAGGCCGGCGATCGCGTTGCCGGCGGCGATCACCTGCCGGACGGCGGCCGGGGCGCCGGCCGGCGCCTGCGCCATCCCGCCCGGGTCAATCGGCAGAGGGCCGACGGTCCCGCCGCCACCGCTGCCGCCGCCGGTGGGGGCGGCAGCCGGGGCCTGGGCGCGGGCGATCCGGGAGGTGAGGGCGGAGATCTGGCCGCGGACGCGCGCCAGGGCGGCCTGGTCGCCGGCACGCCCGCGGAGCTGGGCGGCCTGGCGCTCGAGCAGCGCCCCCTGGACGGCGGCCGCGGCGTCGCGGGCGGCGACGACCTGGTTGGCGAGCGCCTGGTCGCGGGACTGGAGGCCCTCGAGCGCGAGGGCCTGGGCGAGCACGGCGACCCGCGCGGTCCGGGCGTGGCTGACGATCTCGGCGTCGTGGAGCCCGGCGCGGCGGAGGAAGTCGATGCGGTCGAGGAGATCGGCGAACCCGTGCGACTCCAGCACCACGGTGATGACGTCGGGGGTCCCCCCCTCGTAGGTGGCGACGAGGTTGGCGGAGAGCGCGGTCGACGCCCGGTGGAGGCGGTTCTCGAGCTTGGTCAGCCGGTTGCGGGCGGCGATCAGCAGGCCCTGCACGGCGGCGAGCTGGCCCTCGCGGGCGGCGGCCTTGGCTTGGAGCGCCGAGAGGCGGAGCTCGGCCTGGCGGACGCCGCCGGAGGTGATCGCGATCCGCCGGGTCTCGGCGGCGATCCCGGCGCGAAGCCGGTCGGCGGCGGCGGTACGGCCGGACAGGCTGGTCTGGAGGTCGCCCGAGGAGACCGCCGGCACACCGAGCAGGCAGACGATGGTCGCCGCGAGGGCGGCCGGGAGCGGGCGGGCGATCCGTTTGAGTAGGGAGGCGGCGTCCATGGGTGCCGTGCGGCGCCGCACCGGCGCGTGCGCGCCGGCCGGGACGGCCGGTGGCCAGCGAACCTAACAGCGCGGCACGCACGGCATCTGCCGAGTCCTGCCTCTGCACGAGATCTTGCGTTCAGCGGGCGAGGCCGGTGGCGTGCATCCGTAGATAGCCGCGGTGGCGGTCGCGGGTCACGGCGAAGCGGGCCGGATCGAGGCGGGCGGCGACGGCAAGGGGTGCCCAGCGGGCGAGCGCGCCGCCGACGTTGAGCAGGGCACAGAGGCGGGCCCGGGGGAGGCCGAGGCGGCGCTCCATCCAGTCGTAGGCGCGCGCCTGGGCGCGGATTTCGCGCTCGTCGCCCCAGCTGGCGCTCCGGGTCGCCGCGCTGACCGCGTGACGGCCGGCGGCGTCGGGCACGTAGCGGGTGCTCCAGCCGGTCTGCGCGAGGCGCCAGCAGAGGTCGAGGTCCTCGGCGTAGAGCCACTGGCGGTCGTCGAACCCGCCGATTTCCTCCCAGGCCGGGCGGCGGACCAGGAGGAAGGCGCCGTGGGCCCAGTCGACGTCGCGGGCGCGGTCGGGGTTCCACTGCCCGTGGAGGCACAGACGCTCGCCGGCTCCCGGTAGGAGCCGCCAGAGGCCGAGGTTGAAGACGAGCGTGGTGGCCGGGGTCGGGAAGGCGTGGACGCTGTGCTGGGTGCAACCGTCGTCGGTGCGCAGGCGGGGCGCGAGCGCACCCGCTCGCGGAGCGCGGGCGCCGGCGGCGAGGAGGCCGGCGAGGGCACCGGGCTCGAGGGCGACGTCGGCGTTGGCGGCGGCGATCCACGGCGTGGCGGTGCGGGCGGCGACGAGGTTGACGGCGGGGCCGTAGCCGAGATTGGCGGGCGAGGCGATCAGGCGGACCCAGGGGTAGGCGTCGCGGACGAGTCCGGCCGATCCGTCGGTCGATGCGTTGTCGACCACCCACACGTCGGCGAGGCCGGCCTCGGCGTCGGGGAGCAGCGCGTCGAGCGACCGCCGGAGGAGATCGCGGGTGTTCCAGGAGACGACGGCGACGGCTACCGGGTAGGACGGTCGGCGATCTGGCACGGGCGCAAGGGTAGCCTTGCGCCCGGTGGCCCGACCGAACATCAGTGTCGTCGTCCCCGTACGCGACGGCGCCGCCTCGCTCAGCCTGCTGTTCGAGAGCCTCGCCGCCCAGACCATGGGCGCCGATCGTTTCGAGGTGGTGGTCGTCGACAACGGCTCCCGTGACACGGCGGCCGCCGAGGTCGCCGGCCGGGCGGGGGCGATCGTCGTGCGCGTGCCGTGGGCCAACCGGGCGCTGGCGCGTAACCGCGGCGTCGAAGCGGCCGCGGCCGAGCTGATCGCCTTCACCGACGGCGACTGCCGCGCTGCCCCGGCTTGGCTCGAGGCCCTGGCCGGCTGCCTCGAGCGGGCGCCGCTGGTCGCCGGTCCGGTCCGCCTGGACACCGCCGATCCGCCGGGACGCATCGAGCGGCTCGAGCTGCTGTGGCGCTTCGCCCAGGAGGAGAACGTCCGCGACCACGGCTGGGCGGCCAGCGCCAACCTCGGCGTGCGGCGGACGGCCTACGAGTCGATCGGCGGCTTCGACGGCGATTACCGCCAGATCGGTGAGGACGTCGACCTCTGCCTGCGCGCCGGGGCCGCCGGCCACCGGCTGGCGTACTGCGCGGACGCCGTCATCCACCACGAGGCCGAGACGGCGCTCGGCCCCGTCCTGCGCCGGGCATTCCGCCACGGCTTCTCGAGCACCCAGCACCACCGCCGCCTGGCGATGGCCGTCGGCTGGCGCTACTGGCTACATCCCCGGCCGGTGCTCGTCGGCGACTGGGCGCTCAGGCGCTTCGGAGAGGGCGCCTTGGCCGAGCCTGACCTCATGCCCCTCGCGCGCGCCGAGTACGCCGCGCGGGTCGCCGGGTCGGCCTGGGCCGAGCTGCGGCGGATGCGGTAGGCGAGGCGGCGCGCCGAACCCCGAGGGCGCGGCCGTGGCGGCTCACGGCCGCTCACCGCCGGGCCGCGCGATTCTCGACGGTGGCGACGTCGAAGAACGGGCGCAGCGCTCGCGGCTGATCGGCGAAGGCGATGCCGTCGATGTGGCGCCGGCTCATCAACGTCACGCCGGCGGCCGTGACCAGCCGCGGGACGACGTCGATGCCGCACTGGATCGTGAAGCCCAGCGCTCGGAGCGCCTGAACCTGCGGGGAGCCGGGGGCAGGCTGCGACCCGAACGGGTATACGTAGACGTCGGTCCTCCCGATGATCGGGACGGTCTCGGCGATCCAGCGGAGACTGTCCCGGCGCACCTCTTCGGCGCTCAGACCGACCGGATCGTCATGGCCGTAGCTGTGGTTTGCGAAGGTCCAGCCGGTTGCCCGCAGCCGCGCCGCCAGCGCACGCGCCCGAAGGAAGCGAGCGCGCCACCCGGGTGCGGCCGGGTCGTTCACGCGCTCGCCGAGGATTCCCTCGTATCCGGTCACGGCGAGCACGCCCTTGGCGCCGGCGGCCGAGAAGTCGGGATGCCTGGCGACGAAGTCGTCGACGATCGGCACAAGGTCCTCTCCGGTCACGCGGACGCGTCCGCCGTAGTGGTCGTCCACCCTGACGGCCCCGTTCCTGTCGAGGACGAGGCGCCAGCCGAGACCCCGGCCGCGCGAATAGTCGTAGTAGTTGACGTCATCCTCGGAGATCACGACCGGGCGCCGACCGCGGGGCACGCGGACCCGACCGGCGACCGCCCGATGAATGTCGACGAGCGTCCGGCGGTTGCGGTAGAGCTGTTCGAGGATGGCCCGGAACTCCCCTACGGTGACGAAGTAGTCGCGCAGGCCCTGTCCGAGTTGGTCGTGCGCGAAGGCTAGGCGCGGATGGATGACGAGGGTGTGGAAGAAGAGATGCTCGACCGGGCCGCGCCAGGGCACGAGTCTCACCGCCCGCGGGCGGGTCGGCCCAGACGCCCGGTCCGCCGCCCCCGGCGTTCGCGCCGAACCGGGCGCCCGGGGCCCGGGCGCCCGTCCGACTCCGCTGTCGGGCCCGGTGATCGCGCTCGGTGCGGGGCCGCCGCATGACGCCGCAACCAGCGCCGCCGCGAGCAGCGCGGCCGGCCGCGGGCGTCCTCGGAGTCTCCTCCGCGCTCCCACTCGGCGCAGGATGATCGCTTCGGGTAGCCGGTGTTCGTCGACTCGGCGTCGCGCGGGTTCTCAGGGCGACCGCGGCCTCGCGCTCGAGCGCTGCGATCCAGCGGCGCATGATCGTCCGGACCGCTCGGTTCACGGGGCCGGGGCGGGCGTCGAACTCCACAGATGCGGTCGCCAGGAAACAGCCGCCGGTGAGCGGTGGGTCGCCGAGGAAGTCGATCCAGGCATCGCAGATCGCGTTCAGGCGTCGCAGCGCGGCGGGCTGGGCGGCGGCCGGGTCCTAGACGGCTCGGCGGAAGACGTCCGCGGCGAGGTCGAGGGCGGTCAGCCGGAGCTGCTCCTTGGAGCCGAAGCGCCCGACCAGGCCGCCTTGCTCAGGTCGAGCTGGTCCCCGCGACGGCCGATCCTGAGGCCCTCGAGACCCACGACCGACGCAAGCTCGACGGCGGCATCAAGCGTGTCCGCACGCGACCCGGCGACCTGAGTTGCGGAGCGACGAGGCATCGGAACGCGCCGAGCGGCTCGTGCCGATCCGCTAAGGCGGCTACGACTGCCCGGGCTCTACGAACGAGCCCCCGACGCGCTCAGATCGCCGCGTAGGTGACGGTCAGTGTCGCCATTGCGTAGGGCGGGACGAAGCACACCGTCCGATTGTTGAAGCGAACGAACACGCGGTGGCGGCCCTTGCCGCGGAAGACGGGCTGGTGCACAGTTCCGCAGAAGCTGTCGATCCCGCCAGGCCCGATGGAAATCGGTATAGACCCGTCGGTCGGCACGGGGAACGGCGGGAAGCCCGAGAAGAGCGAGGAGTCCGTCACCGACTGTACGGATCCCAGCGTCAGCCCGGCGGCCGCGGCATACGAAGCGGCGCGATCGCGGGCATCGGCGAGGGCTCCCGGAATCGCCTGACGGCGCGCAGCATCGACCGCCGCCCGGATCGACGCATCAGTCTTCCTCCCCGTGACCGTGACAGTCGCACGTCCCGTTCCCGTCGCGGTAACCGTCTTCCCGGTATCGGCCAGTGCGACGGTCGGACCGAACGACGCTGAGGACAGCCGTCAAAGCGAGCGCACGTCGCAGCATCCCGGGACCTTTCGGTTCGCGCACTGATCGGCACGCGGGTTGGACATACAGACGGGCGAGCATATCGTGCGCAGGGTGTTCCACTAAATCCACTCACGCCGGCGGGAGCGATACCGCGCTGGGTGGTGTGACGGCCGCGGTGGCGGGTCCTCGCTGCGCTAGGCGGACTCGGAGTACACCGGCACAGCAGCGCTCGGGTCAGCCTCTGCCTCGGCTGCCTCGGCGGCGTGCGGCGACGCCGCCACGGCAGCCGGCTCGAGCACGACGAGGGCAACCACGATCGCCAGGACGACGAGTGCGGAGGCGATCAAAAAGGCCAGGTGGTAGCCGCTGGTCAGGGCGGAGGGCGTCGGGGTGCCGCCGGCGAGGAGGTCGCGGGTCCGGGTGGCCGAGAGCGTGGCCAGGATGGCCAGTCCGAGGGCGCCGCCGATCTGGGCCGCCGTGTTGACGAGGCCGGACGCGAGCCCCGCGTCCTCGGGCGTCGCGCCGGCCATGGCCAGGGAGATCAGCGGCGGGAAGGAGACGCCGATGCCGAAGGCGAGGACGATCATCACCGGGAGCACGTCGGCCAGGTAGCTGCCGCCGACCGGCGCCCGGGCGAACAGGGCGAGGCCGATGGCGATCAGGGCCAAGCCGGGGACGAGCGTCTGGCGGGCGCCGAAACGGATCATCAACCGATCCGAGTAGCGCAGCGAGAGCGTCCCCATGATGACCGTCGCCGGGAGGAAGGCGAGCCCGATCTGGAGCGGGTCGTAGTGGAGCACCCCCTGGAGGTAGAGGGCGCCGAGGAAGAACATGCCGAACATCCCGGCGACCAGCAGCGCCTGGACGATGTTGGCGCCGGTGACGTTGCGCGATCGGAAGATGCGCAGCGGGATCAGCGGGTTCAGGGCCCGGGCCTCGCGGACGACGAAGGCGACGAGGAGGGCGATCGACGCCGCGGCGAACTCGAGCGCCGCCGCCGAGCCCCAGCCCTGCTCGGCGGCAGGCTTGACGATCGTGTAGACGAGCAGCATCAGCGCGCTCGTGATGAGGATCGCCCCGAGGACGTCGGCGCCGCGGCCGAAGCCGATGCCGGCGTCGCGGTCTATCAGCCGCAGCGCCAGTACGGCGGTGAGGACGCCGATCGGAATGTTGATGAAGAAGATCCAGTGCCAGTTGATCGACTGGGTGAGGATCCCGCCGGCCAGGAGGCCGATCGACCCTCCGGCCGAGGCGACGAACCCGTAGACGCCGATCGCCTTCGCCTGCTCCCGCGGCTCGGGGAACATGGTCACGATCATGCCGAGGGTGACCGCCGAGGTCAGCGCGCCGCCGAGCCCCTGGACGAAGCGGGCCGCGACGAGCACTTCCTGGCTCTGCGCGAGGCCGCAGGCGATCGAGGCGACCGTGAAGACGCCGAGGCCGACCATGAAGACGTCCTTGCGGCCGATGAGGTCGCCGAGGCGCCCGGCGAGCAGCAGGAAGCCGCCGAAGGCGATCAGGTAGGCGTTGACCACCCAGGCGAGGGTCGCCTGGGAGAAGCCGAGGTCGTGGCGGATGGTCGGGAGCGCGACGTTCACGACGGTCGCGTCGAGCACGATCATCAGCACCCCGACGCATAGCACGTAGAGCGCGATCCAGCGCTTGCGGTCGGCCGTCTCGTCGTGTGTCATCTGCCTCGCTTCTCCATTCTCGATCGTTTTGCTCATCGCCGCGGACCCCGGCGTTTCGTCGCCGAAGGCTGCCGCGCTGCGCGCCGGCCGGCGGACAGGACACTGCGCCGGTCGACTCCGGTCACCTCTGGGCTGCCGGTGACCTCGACACACGGTAGCCAACCGCGCCGACGTCGCGGATACCGGCCGGGGACCGGGCAGTGCGGCCTTCTGTTCATGCTCCTATGACCCGGGCCGCGCCGCCGACTCATCGGCCGCGGGAAGGTTTGACGTCGAACGACCGGCGGGCGGAGGATACTTGCCGGGTGAGCGAGCGCAACGTACTCGGTGGGGAGCTCGAGTCGTGCGGGACGGAACCACTGACCGGGTTCTACCGCGACGGGTGCTGCAGCACGGGGCCCGAGGATCTCGGCAGCCACACGATCTGCGCCGTGGTGACCGAGGAGTTCCTCGAGCACCAGCGGCGGATCGGCAACGACCTCGTGACGCCGATGCCGGAGTACGCCTTCCCGGGCCTCGTCCCCGGCGACCGCTGGTGCGTCACCGCCGCCAACTGGCTCCGGGCACACGAGGAGGGGGCGGCGGCCTTCGTCGTCCTCGCCTCGACCCACGAGCGGGCGCTGGCCATCGTCCCGCTGGAGGCTCTCCGCGAGCACGCCGTCGACGTACCGGCCGATCCCGGCGCGCTCGCCGAGTAAGGGCCCTCAGCGGCGGCGGGCGGCCGGCTCGAGCGCCGGGTTCGTCCACCCGGCGTCGGCCGGGTTGACGTTCGTCCCCGGCGGCACGATCTCGTCGATCCGGTCGAGCAGCTCGCCGGAGAGCTCGACGTCGGCGGCTCCGAGCTGCGATTCGAGCTGCTCGAGCGTGCGGGGGCCGATGATCGCCGCCGTCACGGCCGGATGGCGGATGACGAAGGCGATCGCCATGTGGATCAGGGAAAGGCCGGCTTCCTCGGCCAGCAGAGCCAGGGCGTCGGCCGCCTCGAGCTTGGCCTGGTTCTCCGCCAGCGAGAGGTCGTAGCGGTCGGGGATCATCGCCGCCCGCCGCGACCCGAGGTCCTCGGCGCCCTTGCGCCACCGCCCCGACAGCCACCCGCCGGCCAGCGGGCTCCAGGGGATGACGCCCATGTCGTAGCCGCGGCAGGTCGGGAGCACGTCGGCCTCGACCCCGCGCGCGAGGATCGAGTAGGGCGGCTGCTCGCAGACGAAGCGGTGGTGAGCGCCGCCACGGGCCGCCCACTGAGCCTTGACGATCTCGGTCGCCGGGTAGGTCGAGGAGCCGATGTAGCGCACCTTGCCCTGGGCGATCAGGTCAGACAGCGCCCCGAGCGTCTCCTCGTGATCGGTCCACGGATCCCAGCGATGTACCTGGTAGAGGTCGATCCAGTCCGTCTGGAGGCGCTTCAGCGACGCCTCGACCTCGCGCATGATCCAGCGCCGGGAGTTGCCCCGCTCGTTCGCGTCCTGGCCCATGCTGCCGTGGAACTTGGTGGCGAGCACCACGTTCTCGCGCCGCCCGCCGCTGAGCGCCTTGCCGACGATCTGCTCCGACTCGCCGCCGGCGTAGACGTCGGCGGTGTCGATGAAGTTGATCCCGGCGTCGAGGGCCCGGTGGATCACACGGATCCCGGCGTCGTGGTCGGGCTCGCCCCAGGCCCCGAACATCATCGCGCCGAGACAGAGGGGGCTGACGTGGACGCCGGTGCGCCCGAGTGTGCGTAGGTCCATCGCCCCACGATAGCCCGCGGCGGGCTGCTCAGCGGGTGAGCAGGCGCTCGAGCAGCACGTCGGGGTTGTGGCGGGTGAAGCGCTCGAGCATGAAGTCACTGGTGAAGAGCGCCAGATGGGTCCCGTCGGGGCGGACGAGGACGTCGGCGTGCTGGCTGGCCTCGACGGCCGCCGCGCCGGCGGGATCGGTGCGCCGGGCGATCGTCCAGTTGGTCGGGTCGAGCCCGACGGTCACGCCGAACTCGCGGCTGAGCCGGTCGACGGCGACCTCGAACTGAAGCGGCCCGACGCCGGCGAGGATCGGCGTCGGGTCGGTCGGGCCGCCGCGGCGCAGGACGTGGACGACGCCCTCCTCGGCGAGCTGCGCGAGGCCGCGGTGGAACTGCTTGTGGCGGGAGCTGTCGCGGTTGCGGATCTTGACGAAGTGCTCGGGCGCGAGGGTGGGGATCGGCGGGTACTCGACGTGCTCGTCGACGTAGAGGGTGTCGCCGACCCGAAGCTCCGCCGCGTTGACGATGCCGACGACGTCGCCGGGGTAGGCCTCGTCGAGCACGGTGCGGTCCTGCCCGAAGACCTCGTGGGCGTGGGCCATGTTGAACGGCCGTCCGGTGCGGGCGTTGGTCGCCCGCATCCCCCGCTCGAAGCGCCCTGAGCAGACGCGCAGGAAGGCGACCCGGTCGCGGTGGCGCGGATCCATGTTGGCCTGGACCTTGAAGACGAGACCGGAGAACGCCGCGGTGATCGGCCGCGGCTCGCCGCCCGCCGACTCGCGGGGGCCGGGCGCCGGGGCGAGCCCGACCAGGGCGTCGAGGAGGAGGCGCACCCCGAAGTTCGAGACGGCCGACCCGAAGAAGACCGGCGTGCACCGCCCGGCGGCGAAGGCGTCGAGATCGAGCGAGCTGCCGACCGCGGTCAACAGCTCGAGCTCCTCGGCGGCCACCGGCCAGACGTCGGGCTCCGAGCGCGCCGCCTCGGCGGGCGCGAGTAGCTGCTCGGGCGCCCGGGTCGCCCCGCCGGCGGCGCGGGTGAAGCGGTGGAAGTCGCCGGTCCGGCGATCGACGACCCCGCGGAAATCGCCGGGGAGGCCGACCGGCCAGGTCATCACCGCGGGCTGGAGGTCGAGCGTCTGCTCGATGTGGTCGAGCATGGCCAGCGGCTCCATGCCCGGACGGTCGTACTTGTTGACGAAGGTGAGGAGGGGGATCCCGCGGGCCCGGGCGACCTCGAACAGTCGCAGCGTCTGCGCCTCCACGCCCTTGGCGGCGTCGAGCAGCATCACGGCGCAGTCGGCGGCGGCGAGCACCCGCAGCGTGTCCTCGGAGAAGTCGCGGTGGCCGGGGGTGTCGAGGAGGTTGAAGACCTTGTCGGCGTGGCGGAAGCGCAGGACGGTCGAGGTGACCGAGATTCCGCGCTCGCGCTCGAGCTCCATCCAGTCCGAGGTGACCGCCCGCCGGTTGTGGCGGGCGTGGACGGCGCCGGCCTCGACGACGGCGCCGCCGTAGAGCAGGAGCTTCTCGGTCAGGGTCGTCTTGCCGGCGTCCGGGTGGGAGATGATCGCGAAGGTCCGGCGCCGCGCCGCCTCCGCCGCGACCCCCGCCGTATCGGCGGAGGCCGGTGCCGTCGTCGCGGCTCGAGGGAGGTTTGGGGCCTCGTCGAGCCGCAGGCTCACGCCACGACCGCGTCGCGGAGCTTCTGGGCGACGTTGAGGCTCTGCAGCTTCTTCAGCGACTGGTTCTCGATCTGCCGGATCCGCTCCCGCGTCACGTTGAACGTCCGGCCGACCTCGTCGAGCGTCCGCGGATGCTCCCCGCCGAGACCGAAGCGGAGCTCGAGCACCCGGCGCTCGCGGTAGCTGAGGCTCTCGAGCGCCTCGCGCAGCGCCTCCTTGCTGAGGATCTCGGCCGCCCGCTCGTACGGAGACTCGGCCAGCTCGTCGGCGATGAACTGGCCGAACTCCGAGCCGTCCTCGTCGCCGACCGGCTTCTCGAGCGAGATCGGGGCCTGGGCGGAACGCTTGATCGAGTCGACCTCGTCCGGGTCGATGCCCGTGACCTCGGCGATCTCTCGCGGCGTCGGCTCGCGGCCGAGCTCGGTCACCAGCTTGCGCTCGGCCCGACCGATCTTGTTGAGCTTCTCCACCACATGCACCGGGATCCGGATCGTCCGCGCCTTGTCGGCCAGCGCCCGAGCGATCGCCTGGCGAATCCACCACGTCGCGTACGTCGAGAACTTGAAGCCCTTGCGATAATCGAACTTCTCCGCCGCCCGCACCAGACCCAGCGTCCCCTCCTGGATCAGATCGAGGAACGGCAGACCCTGATTGCGGTAGTTCTTGGCGATCGACACCACCAGACGCAGGTTCGACTCGACCATCTTCTGCTTCGCGTCAAGATCACCCCGCTCGATCCGCTTGGCCAGATCGACCTCCTCGCGGGCGGTCAGGAGCCGCACCTTGCCGATGCCCTTGAGGAACAGCTGGAGCGAGTCGGTCGTCATCGCGGCGGTCAGGTCGAGGGCAGCCTTCGGCTTGCGCCGGCCGCGCTTGTCGGGCGCCCGCTCGACCTCGCTGCCGGCCGCCGTCGCCGGATCGATCTCCTCGACCAGCTCGATCTCCGAGCGCTCGAAGAACCCGTGGAGCTCCTCGAGATCGGCCTCGTCCAGGTCGAGCTCGGACACCGCGCCGCGGATCTCCGCGTAGGTGAGCACGCCGACCTGCTGGCCGCGGGCGATCAGACCCTTGACCTCTTCGAGCTCCTGAAGTTCCTGAAGTTCGGCTACTGACATTCAGCGTCTCCTGCGTCGGTGTAGGTGAAGTCGCCCATAATTGAGCGACGTCAGTGGGCGCCGGCGTACCGGTGGAAGTGACCCGGGGACACACGCTCGGCCACCCGCGATCGGCCAGGGCGCCCCGACGCATCCCGAGCGACCCCAGGTCATCGTCGATTCGCCGGCCCGTTCGCGCGTTCCCGTGCCGCTTCCAGCTACTCCCATGGTAGTGGCCGAGCCAAGCGGCTGAGCCGAATCCGGACCGATCGGCCTCCAAACCGGTGCTAGACGGGCGCCTCGGCGGCCGGCGCGGTGGCGCCGCGGAGGTATCCGGCGATCTCGCGGAGCAGCGAGCGCTCGATCAGGAGCGTGGCCGCGACCACCGCCACGACGAAGACGGCGACCTCGGCGGCGGCGACGCCGAGCGTCCGGTGGCCGTCGATCGCGCGCACGGCCAGGGCGGCCGCCGCCGCGGGGATCGTCGGGGCGATCGCCCGCGCCGCGTGGCGAGCCATGCCGAAGGCGGGGAAGAGCCGGACGAGGTAGAAGGCGCGGGCGGCGACCGTGACCACCGCGGTGACCGCCATCCCGATGCCGAAGCCGCGGAGGCCGTCGGTCACCAGGAGGGGGAGGGCGACGCAGACGAAGGCGAGCATCGCCGCCAGGCTGACGACGGCGATCGGGCGGGTCTCCCCGCGGGCGCGGTAGTAGGCGTCCCAGTTGTAGCCGAGCTGGTCGACGGCGGCGACCAAACCGAACACCTGGAGGAGCGCGACCGCCGGCTGCCAGTGGGCGCCGAGGCCGTAGCGGACGAGGTCGGGGGCAAAGAGGGCGATCCCCACGCCGAGCGGCACCCCCCACATCAGGCCGAGCTTGTTCGACTTGACGAACGACTCGAACAGGAGGTCGGCGCGGTCGCGGACCTTGCAGATCGCCGGGTAGAGCGTCGCCGTGAGGATCTGGTCGACCTGCGTCGTGTAGAGGGCGATCGAGCTGGCCAGGGCGATCGACCCGACACCGGCCAGCCCGAGCGCGGCATTGCCGACGAGCACCGAGCTCTGGGCGACGACGATGCCCCCGGCCCCGGCGGCGACGAGCGGCCACGAGAAGCGGACGTACTGGCGCAGCGTCCCGCGGTCGTAGCGGAAGGCGAGTCGATAGGGCGAGGCGCGGACGATCGCCAGCGCGCTCGCGTAGTTGCCGGCGAGCAGCCCGACGACGAGGCTCCAGTAGCCGGCACCGGCGGCGGCGAGGCCGACGGTGACGACGAACTCGACGACCGGGTCGATCGCCTCGAGCGAGCGCTGGCGGAAGAACTCAAGCCGCCGCCAGAAGACCCAGAGCGGCGACTGGAGGACGAGGGCCGGGATGATCATGATCACCGCCAGCCCCGGAGCGAGCAGCTCGGGCCGGGCGTAGACCACGGTCATCAGGCCGACGACGAGGAGCGCCAAGAGGAAGAAGCCGGCGCTGATCACCAGCTCGAGCGTGAACGCGCGCTGGAAGGCGAGCTCCTGGTCGTCGTCCTCCTGCTGGATGTAGCGGTCCCCGATCCCCACCTGCTTGAGCCAGCCGAGCGTCCCCAGCGTGACCACGAGCACGCCCCAGACGCCGAAGTCGCGGCGGCTGAGGAAGCCGGCGACGGCGAATCCCTTGACCAGCCCGAGCGAGGTCAGGGCGGCGAGGAAGCCGGCGTTCATCAGGGTCCCGCGGGCCGCCCGCCGACGGAGGCCCTGGTGCTCGGTGACCGAGGCGGCCGGGCCGCTCGCGGGCAGGACCGGCGGCGTCGGGGTCGGGCTCTCGGACATGGGCCGCAGCCACGCTAGCACCCATCCTGGGCGCGTCCGGCCGCACTGAACCGGCGCGTCGAGCCGGACTAGGATAGGCGCGTGCCAGCCCCGTCGATCTCGGTCGTGGTCGCGTCGCACGAGCGTCCTCTGCGGCTGTTGTGGCTGCTCAACGCGCTCGAGGAGCAGACCCTCGAGCACGACCGCTTCGAGGTCGTCGTCTGCCACGACTCGCGTGGGGACCGGACGGCGCGGCTGCTCGACGAGCACCCCCTCACCGCCGCCGGCGTGCTGCGGAGCGTGGCGATCACGCCGGGTCGAAACCCGCCGGGCGCCCAGCGCAACGTCGGCTGGCGCTTGGCCCGGGCGCCGCTCGTCGCCTTCACCGACGACGACTGCCGGCCGCCGCCGACCTGGCTCGAGCGGGCGCTGGCCGCCGCCGTGGCCAACCCCGGGGCGATCGTCCAGGGCGCGACCCACCCCGACCCCGACGAGCTCGGCCTGCTCCACGCGTGCGCCCACCCGCACACCCAGGAGATCGAACCGCCGGTCGACTGGGTGCAGACATGCAACGTCGTCTATCCCAAGGACGTGCTCGAGCGGGCCGGGGGATTCGACGAGCGCTTCGAGGGGGGCGAGGACACCGATCTCGCCTGGCGGGCTCGCGCCGGCGGGGCGCCGCTGGTCGGCGCGCCGGAGGCGCTGACCTACCACGCGGTCGAGCCGCGGTCGCTGCCGACGACGCTGCGGGCGGCCTGGCGCTGGCGCCACCTGCCGACGGTCGTCGCCCGGCACCCGCAGATGCGGGGCAACGCGTCGATCGGTCGGTTGTTCTGGAAGCCCCGCCACGCCCGTCTCTTCCTCGCCCTCGCCTGCGCCCCGGCGACTGCGGGGTTGCCCCGGCGCGCGCGCTACCCGCTGGCGGCGGCGCTCGCCGCCCCGTGGATCGTCGCGGCGGCGCCCTCCTACGGCTCGTCGGTCCGGGGCCGGCTGCGGGCGGCGGCCGAACTGCCGGGGGCGGCGGCGGTCGACGCCTTCGAGGTGGCCGCGCTGGCGGCCGGCAGCTTTGCCGCGCGGACCGTCTTCCTTTGAGCGCGGGACTCCGTGTCGCGCTGCTCAGCCCCTGCTACTGGCCGGAGGTGCGGCGCGGAACCGAGCGCTTCGCCCGCGAGCTCGCGGACGGGCTGATCGCCCGCGGGCACCGGCCGCGCCTGATCACCAGCCACCTGGGGCGTCCGTCGCGGACGGTCGAGGACGGCCTCCCGGTGACGCGGGTCTGGCGCCCGCCGGACGGCCGGCTGCGGCGGCGGATGTACGAGGAGCACCTGACCCACGTGCCCTTCAGCTACGCGGCGCTCAGCGCCGGCGACGACGACGTCGCCCACGCGCTCTACCCGACCGACGCCCTGGCCGCCGGCCGCTGGGGGCGGCGGACGGGCCGCCCGGTCGTGCTCTCGCTGATGGGCATCCCCCACCGCCGGGCGCTGGCCGACCTCCGCGGCCGGATGGCGGTCCTCGAGCGGGCGATCGCCGAGACGGGCGCGCTCGTCGTCCTCACCGAGGCCGCCGCGGCGGCGTGCCGGCGGTGGCTGGCAACCGATGCCCGGGTGATCGCGCCGGGCGTGGATCTGGAGCGCTTCGCGCCGGCTCGGCCGCGAACGCTCGAGCCTACGATCGTCTGCGCCGCGGCGGTCGAGCAGCCACGTAAGCGCGTCGGCCTGCTGGTCGAGGCCTTCGCCCTCGTCCGGGCGCAGTGGCCCGAGGCGCGCCTCGTGTTGAACCGGCCGCGACACCCGGCGCCGGCGCCGCCGCCCCCGGGGGTGGTCTTCGCCGACCTCGACGACCGAACGGCGCTGGCCGAGGCCTACGGGACGGCCTGGGTCTCGGCGCTCCCGTCCCGCGACGAGGCCTTCGGCCTGGTGCTGGCCGAGGCGCTGGCCTGCGGGACGCCGTGCGTCGGCTCCAACGCGGGCGGGATCCCGGAGGTCGTCGACCGACCGGAGATCGGCCGCCTCTTCGACGGCGACGAGCCGGCGAGCCTGGCCGTCGCCCTGCTCGAGGCGCTCGAGCTCGCCCGCGATCCGGCCACCGCCGCCGCCTGCCGGGCCCGGGCCGCCGACTTCTCGACCGATCGCTGCACCGAGCGTTACCTCGAGCTCTACCGAGAGCTGGGTGCCGGTCGATGACCCCGGCGGTGGTCGCCGACCACGCCCTGCTCGTGGTCGCGGCGGTCGCGCTGGTCGCCGCCGGCCTGCGGACCGCCGCGCGGCTGGACGCCGGCGGGCTCGAGTTGGCGCTCGCGGCGCTCGTCTTCGCCGCGTCGGCCGTCGTCGTCGAGACGCTCGCCCTCGGCCTGGTCGGCGGCGGGGGCGACGGCTTCGCCCTGACCGTCGCCGCCCTGGCGACGTGGGCTGTCGCGTGGACGCTGACCCGGGGCCACGCCCCGCCGGCGGCACTCGCCGCGCTCCACGGCCGGCTGCGGCGGGCGCCGCTGGCGGCGACGCTCGGCGCCGGCGCGTTCGGCGGGGTCGTGGTCGGCTGGAGCGTCTTCCAGCTCGACCACCCGTTCAGCGGCGGCGACGGCCTCATCTACCACCCTCCGATCGCCTCGGCCTGGGTCCAGAACGGGCGCCCGGGGAGCGTCGTCGAGGTTCTCGGCGGCCTCCCCGTCGCCAACTATCCGGTGACCAACGAGGTCGTCGTCGCCTGGGCCATGGCGATCTCGCGCAGCTGGGTGGTGGCGTCGGTCTGGTCGCCCGTCCTCTTCCTCGCCATGCTCGCCGGGGCCTGGCTGGCCCTGCGCGAGCTCGCCGTCGCGGTCGGGGTGCGGGCCCTCGCCGTCGGCGCCGTGGCCGTGCTCCCGCTCGTCGTCTTCGGCCTCGGCGGCCCGACCACCGACATCGCGGCGACGGCCTGGCTGGCGGTCGCGGCCGGGCTCGCGGCCGCCTCGCGCCGGGTGCCCGGGCTCGTCCTCCCGGCGATCCTCGCCGCCGCGCTCTGCCTGGGCACCAAGACCACGCCGGCGCTCCTCCTCGCCGCGCTCGCCGTGCTCTGCGCCGGCCCGCTGCGGGCGGCGGCGGCCGCCCAGCAGCGCCGGCTGGCGGCGGCGGTGGCCGTCGCGGTGATGATCGGCGGCGTCTGGCCGCTGCGCAATCTGCTCGTCCACGGCTCGCCGCTCTGGCCGCTCGTCGCCGCCCCGTGGGGCGACCCGGTGCCGGCCGGGCTCGTCCCCTTCAAGGTGAGCTTCCTCGAGCATCCGCGCATGCTGGTGGGGACCCACTACCAGGGCTACCTCGACGTGATCGCCGGTGGGCTCGTGCTGATCGCGGGCGGGCTCGCGCTGCCCCTGGTCGGGCGCAAGCGCGCCGCCCTGGCGGCGGCGGCGGCCGCCGCGGCGGCGCTCCTGGCGTGGGGTCTCGCTCCCTACACCGGGATCCTGACCGACGACTTCGCGGTGGGGGCGACGCGCTACCTGCTGCCGGCGCTCGCCGCGTGCGCCCTGGCGCTCGCCCTCTGCGCCCGTGGCGGCGGACGACGCCGGACCCGCGCGGTGTCCGCGCTGCTCGCGGCGTCGATCGCCTGGTCGTGCTGGCGAACGGCGGCGCTCGGCTTCCCCTACGTCCCGTCGCTCGCCGTGCTCGTCGGGGCGGCGGCGGCCGGCGGGCTCCTCGCCTGGATCGCCCGCCGGGACCTCGACTTCGACCCCCGCCTACTCGCCGCCGGCGCGGCGATCGCCTGCGTGCTCGGGCTGGCCCTGGCCGCCGACGGCTACGTCGGCCGCCACGCGCTGACCGGCCTTCCCGACGGTCCGCTCCTGCGCGCCGCGCTCCCCGGCCTGGTCAACGGCTCGGGCGCGATCTCGAGCGCCCCGGGCACGGTGGTGATGCTCCGCGGCGACCAGCTCGAGCACAGCCTGAGCCTGATTGCCCCGGACGAGACCTGCGCCGGCCTCGAGCGGCGCCTGCGCGCCGGGCCGGTGCTCCTCGAATCGGATCCGCCGTCGCCGCTCTACTCGAGGCTGACCGCCTGCCTCGCCGGTCGCGCCCCGGTGCGCGCCCGCGGCTACTACGACGTCTACTACTGACCGGGGTAGACCGACTCGTAGGCGCCGACGGTGACCGGGGCCGCGCCCAGGCAGGCCGCCAGCTTTCCGTGGGCGGCGTCGCCGAGGCCGAGAATGACCGGTCCGGCGCGCCGGCGCGCCCGCACCGCCGCGCAGGTCTCGCCGTCGCCGATCAGGGCGAGCGGGTGCTCGAGCCGGTCGCCGCGCAGGAGCACATAGACACCGGGCGAGGAGGCGACCGTCCGGCCGCGGGCGAGCTCGGCGAGTCCGTAGAGCGCATGGTCGGGCGGGTTGTCGGCGGCGACGTAGCGCTCGACGTAGCCGCGGCTCCCGACGGCCAGCCCCACGGCCGTCGCCGCGCCGAGCACCGCGGCGAGGATGCGGCGGTCGAGCGAGACCGGCGCGCCGCGCACGATCGCGGTGCCGAGGGCGCCGAGCGCCGCCGCCGCCACGAGCGTGGCCAGAGCCGGGCGCAGCGGTCCGAAGGCGGCGGTCTTCTCCAGCGAGTAGGCGATCGACGCGGCCAGCGCGGCGCGCACGACGAAGCGCAGCCCCGGGCCGGCTCCGCGGCCCGACAGCGCGAGCGCCACCGCGCAGGCGGCGATCGCCGGCAGCAGGTAGCGGGTGTTGGCGATCGCCCCGACCGCGCCGTAGGTGTCGAGGCCGGTGTAGGGCGCGACGCCCCAGGCCAGGAGCGCCAGCGCCGCCGCCCCGCCCGCGGCCAGGGCCGCGCGCGAGCGCCGCACGAGGGGCAGGAGGAGGCCGCCCCCGATCAGCACCGCCGCGCCCCCGAGGACCGACAGGTACTCGCGCCAGTAGGCACCGACCAGATGGCGCGGATGGTCGAGGAAGCGGGCCTGGAGCGGGCCGAAGGCCGCGGGCACGGGATCCCCCCACGGCAGGCTGACCAGCGGCCAGAGCGGCGAGCCGTGCGCGATCAGGTTGCGCACGGCCCAGACGCCGCCGACGGCAACACCGACGGCGAGCGCTGCCAGCAGCCGGCGCCCGGCGGCGGCCCGCAGCGGCCGCGCCGCGACCAGCGCGAGGGCGAGGATGAGGATCGCCGGGGTCGTCTTCGTGCCCACGCAGAGTGCGGCGGCGACCACCGCCGGGTAGATCAGGCCGGGCCCGCCTCCGACGACGACGCGGCGCCGCGACGCCGTGGCCAGGGCCGCGGCCACCGCGAGCCAGGCGAGCGCGGCGATGTCGGTGTACGGTGCGCCGAGCTGGCCGATCGTCAAGGGCGGGAGGCCGACCGCCGCCACGGCGAGACCCCGCTCCGGCGGGGCGACGCCGAGCTCGCGCAAGGTCACCCAGCCGCCGGAGACGACGGCGACGAACAGCAGCGGCGACCAGATCGAGACGACGGCCCAGCTGCGGGAGATCGCCAGCGCCCAGGCGACGATCGCCTCGTTGGTCAGCGGGTAGCTGCCGAAGGGCAGGCCGTTGCGCACGGTGACGAGGCTCCCGGGGCTGCCGTTCTGCACCCAGGCCGAGGCGATCGGAAGGTGATAGGAGAGGGCGTCCGGCCCGATCAGCGGATGGCGCAGCTGCCAGACGATCCAGGCGCCGACGATCCCGGCGAACGCGCCGACGGCGAGGACGGCAAAGGCCGGCGCGGCGCGCGCCCAGGCCACGAGCTCCGCGCCGGGCGCGACCCGGGGCGGGGGCAGCAGGGCGCGGGCGGCCGCGTAGGTCGCGACGGCGGCGAGCGTCAACGAAGCGGTGTCGCCGCCGGCTCCGGCGAAGCCGAGGACGAGCGCTTCGACCACCGCGGCGGCGGCGGCGAAGGCGGCCGCCCCGAGGATCCGCTCGAGCCCGTCGGGGGCCAGCGGCGAGACGAGGCGAAGCCCCGCGCCGGTGAGGGCGGCCACCGCGAGCACGAGCAGGAGCTGGTGGAGCACGAGGTCGGCGCTCATGCGAAGCGCTGCCATTCGGTCAGCCCGCTCGCGGCGTCGACGGCGACGCGGCGGAAGCCGGCGGCGGCCAGCGCGACCGGGATGCCGGGGTCGGCGCCCGCCCTGCCCAGGTAGAAGCGCGTCCCGCGGGCGCGGCGCAGGGCGCTGAGGATCTCGGCGAGCTGCTCGTGGCTCCAGACCGCCCAGATCTCGCTGTAGGGGGAGACGTTCTCGACGCCGGCCCGGTAGGCGACGAGCGGTCCCAGCTCCTCGAGCACGACGACATGCTCGCCGGCGGCGGCCGTCCGGCGGACGAAGGCGCTCGCCGCCGCGCGGTCGTAGGGATGGGCCGCCGCCCGCGCGTCGATCCGGCGGAGCTGGGTCCACGGCGCCGGGATCTGGGTGATCGCCGTGGCGAGGAGGCCGAACATGACGAGGGCGGCCGCGACGGCGAAGAGCGGCGCCCGCTCCGCCGGGTCGAGCCGCCGCGCCGCGACGGCCCGCAGGGCGAGCAGGGCGAGGAGCGCCGCGGCGAGCGCCCAGGCCGAGAACACCCCGATCAGCTGGCTCGGGTTCGAGCCGCCCATGTAGTAGGAGCCGGCGCCGAGACCGAAGACGCCGGCGAAGGCGAGCGCCCCGGTCAGCTCCGGGTCCGCGGCGTCCCGGCGGTGGCGCAGGGCGGCGAGGACGAGCGCGGCGACGAAGGTCGCGTACATCACGAAGTGGAGGCCGATCGTCGGCGTCGGGACCTCGCCGAAGCCGGCGCGGCCGAAGAGCTGGGCGTAGCGCGTGAGCCGCCCGACCTCGATCAGGCGCCCCGTCCGCAGCCAGAGCACGGCGACGACCACCGTGGCCGTGGCGGCCACGCCGACGACGTCCGCGCGCGCGAGCGCCGGGAGCCAGCGCCGGACCGGCTC
>JBPCNA010000161.1:0-5485 GCA_051001735.1 Solirubrobacteraceae bacterium | reverse complement strand
CACCAAGAAACCATCGGCGTCAGCGCGCGGCACGCCGATCTTCACCAAGTCGCCACCCGCCCGCGTCGCCCGCAACCCAGATTTCACGCCGCCGCGAGTGGCGAAGCCCGCCATTACGACTCCTATGAACCAACCTCGGCGAATTCCCGCCGAACCGTCCGGTGCGCCTGAAAGCATCACCGCATGATCGACGCTGATCTCGCGGCCATGCGCATCCCCCTCGCGCTGCGCGAGCGGACAGGGCAGATCGTCGCGATCGCTGGCGAGGCGTGCGGCGAGCTGCTCGATGACGAGTACGGCGACCTGTGCCGCCAGCTTGCCGCGCGACTCGCGCGCAAGCGCCCGTCACCGCTGGCTCGCGGCGACACCCGGATCTGGGCGGCCGGCGTCATCTACGCCGTCGGCCAGATCAACTTCCTCTTCGACCGCTCGCAGGAGCCGCACCTCACAGCCGACCAGCTCGCCGGCCACCTCGGGGTCGTCAAGACCACAATGGCCAACAAGGCCGGCCTGATCAACAAGGCGCTCAACCTCGGCGCGTTTGAGCCGCAACTGACAAGTCGCCGGATGCTCCAGCAGCATCCCCTCACCTGGCTCGTCGAAGTCAACGGCCTGATCATCGACGCCCGAATGCTCCCACCTGAAATCCAGGATGAAGCCCGACGCCGCGGACTCATCCCGGACCTCCACGAAGCCGCATAGCCCCGGACCTACGTCAGGTCGGCGACTCAACACCCGATCTGCGCCGTGCCCAAGCGCGATGCTCCACAACCGCGGCTAGCGAGATTTGCGCAAAGGAGCAGCGGGTCAGCTGAGGTCGAAGGCGGCGCGGACGGCCGCCGTGAGCTGCTCCTCCTGGTTGTCTAGGAGCACGCCGATCTGCCGCCCGAGCGCCACCGCGGGAATCGTCGTGATGTGGTCGCAGGCGACCGCCGATCGGCCCGCGAGGCCGTTGGCGGCATTGACCGGTACTTCAGTCGAGAGTCCACGTACGGTGGTGGTGATCGGGGCGATCGTGACGGTGTTCAGATGAGAGCGGACAAGTTCGCGCGTGAGCACGAGCACCGGCCGGGTCTTGTCCAGGTCGGCGAGGTGGATCGGACGCATCAGTCCACGGGCAGCCGGGCACCCGCGGCGAAGTCGGCCAGTCCGGCGAGCTCTGGATCGGGGCCGCTGCGCTTGAGGATCTCGGCATCGGCGGCGGCCGTGCGGCGCCGCTGCTCGCGCTCGAGCGCCCTGACCACGACGGCCGCCCGGCTGCGCTCGTCGCCGCGGCTGACGACATCGTCGATGAAGTCCACCAACGCGTCAGGGAGGCGCACGGCGATCTGCTTGCTCATACCAAAACGGTACCACTATGGGATTGCTATGGCGAACTCGCTCGAGATGCAAAATCCGGCGTGATCCCAACTCGCGCAACGCGACAGCCACTGCGGCTCGCTGCCGCTGGCTGCGCCGGGTCCTCCGCCCCCGAGTGCTGGTCGTCGCGCGCATTGCGCAAGTCAGCGCGTTGGCCACGTCCGCGCGAGATGGGCGAGTGACTGCTTATGCGCGCGTCGAACGGGCTCTGGCCGACCTCGGTGGCGAGCGATGCGCGCGGCTCGAGCGGGAGATCGCCGAGTTGCGGGACGCGCTCGGCGGCTGAGCAAGGCCGGGTGAGCGCGGGGACGACCCGACACGCGCCCTACCTCGTCGGTCAGGGACGTCCGGCGGCGATCACCGCTTCGTCGCTGTGAGCCCCGGCCGTCGCCGGCTCGTCGGCGACAGAGCGAAGTCCGGCCTCGATTCTATCGAGGCCTTCGGCGAGGATCCCGCGTGACGTCGCGAACGAGAGACGTAGGTGCCCGGCGGCGCCGGGCCCGAAGAACTCGCGCGACCCCGGGACGACCGCGACTGCGTGATGCTCCAGCAGACGGGCGGCTAGGTCGTCCTGGTCGACGGCCAGCTGTGAGACATTTGGGAAGGCGACGAAGGTGCCCTGCGGGACTGCGCAGCGAACCCCCGGGATCGCGGCCAACCGGGCGACCACCTGGTCGCGCCGGCGTCGCAGGTGCCCGACGAAACGCTCGAGCCATGCGTCCGCGAGTTCGTAGGCGGCCGCGCCCGCCACCTGAGAGATTGTGCTTGCTCCATAGACCGTGTCGTCTGCGTGCGCGATCGTCATGATTCGGCGTCTCTGGGAAGGGTCCGGCGTGGCGAGCAGGCCGAGGCGCATCCCGGCGAGGCCGTAGGACTTCGAGAAGCCGAACACCGTGAAGGTGCGGGCGGCGATGTCGTTGCCCAGCGCGGCGATCGAGACGTGGGTCTGCGGACGGTAGACGATGTCCGACCAGACCTCGTCTGAGAGAATCCTTAAGTCGTGGCGCAGCGCCACGTCGGCGATTGCCTCCAGTTCGTCGCGGCGCAGCACACGACCCAACGGGTTGTGCGGATTGCACAGGCAGATCAGCCGGGTGCGCGGTGTGACGAGCGACTCGAGCCATGCCGCGTCGAAGCGCCCGGCGACGATTGGCCATCGCTTCACCCGCCCACCGGCGGCCAAGACCGAGCGCTCGAGCAGGAAGTCGACCGGATCGGGGATGATCGCCTCGTCGCCGCGCTCGGGGAGCGCAAGTCTGGCTGCGAGGAACAGCGCCGAGGCAGCGCCGTCGGTAGGGAAGATGCTGTCGGGATCGCAGGGCAGGCCGTGCCGTAGGTGCAGCGTGTCGGCCGCAGCACGGCGAAATTCCGGCAGGCCTTCTGGCGGCCCGTAGGGGATGTAGCGAGCTGCGAGGTGGCGCTGGACGGCGGCGATGATCTCCTCACAGACGGGAAAGTCTGGGTCGGCGGCGGTGAGCGGGATCACGTCCGGGCGCTGGACGGCCCAGCGGTGGTTGTAGGCGCGTTGGCGCAGCGTGACGAGGTCGACGGCGTCGTCAGCGAACATCCTGTCCTCGTGCGGCGAGTCGGCCGCCCGCAGGAGCGCCGTGGGTGCAGCGGCGTGGACGTAGGGCACGACGAAGCCGGGCGAGGCGCCGACGAAGTGAGACAGGATCCGCCGACCACCGTCGACGAAGCCGCGAACCCCGGCGCGGCGGTCTGCGCAAAAGCCCGCGAGCGCTCGCGGCAGCAGATCCGGTCGGGCGCCAACGTGCGCAATCGCGTCGGCGAGCCCGACGGCGTCCTCGAGCGCGGCCCCCACTCCCTGGCTGGAGAACGGGAGCAGAGGATGCGCGGCGTCACCGATCAGCGTCGCGTTCGCGGCCCACAGACGCGGGGCGATCTGCGCGTCCAGCGGGCGCCAAAGGTGCGCAGTGGAAGCGTCGGCCTCGCGCAGGAAGCGCGCCACCTGCTCGGGCGGGTCGCCGAGGAGCCCGGCCGCGAAGTCCAACAGGCTCGATCCCGACTGGGCGACCGGGACGCCGTAGCGCTGGGTATCGAACTGGAGAAAGCCGATGACGTGGTCCGCCGACGGCGACAGCAGCCCGAACGCCAGCCCCCGGTCCGGGAAGACCGTCTTCAGGAAGGTGGGCCCGAGCTGGCTCGCGAGTTCCGGCAGGCGTGTGGACATGACGATCTCGAAGACGCGGCTGTGGACACGGGCAAGGCCGGGGTTCAGCGCGGCACAGAGCGCCGACCGCGGCCCGTCGGCGCCGACGAAGAGGTCGGCGTCGCCGTCGTGTAGCGACGCGGAGGTCGAGAAGTTCACCGAGCTCACGCGTTGCGCCCCACGCGCTCCGGCCGGCGGCGCATCGAGCACCACGCTCGTGCAGCGTCGGCCGTACTCGACGGAGCCGTCCTCCAGCGCTCCGCGCAGCGCATCGACCAAGTCGCGGCGTGTAACGCAGTAGACGTTCTCCAAGCGGTCGATCCGCAGCACTCGGCCACGGTCGTCCTCGAAGACCGCGCGATCGAGGGCGCGGCAGCGGTCGATGCAGCTATCGGCGCCAAGCGCCCGCAGAGCGGCAACGCCGTTGGGCATGAGCATCATGCCGTGCCCCGGGCGCCGCCACAGTTGCGCTGGGCTGTCGCGCTCGAAAACGACGACGTCGTCGAGGCCGCAGCGCCGCCGCAGCGCGACGGCTCCGGCCAGCCCGGCGACGCCACCCCCGAGGATGCGGATCCTCATGTCAACCATCCCGCGAGATCGTCGCGGCGGTGCTGCGGCCGGCATGGCTCACCCGTGACCAGGGGACTGACGTCGTTGGCGGCATGCGGCATCGGGGCGTCCTACCTCTCGGCTGGTGCTGGAGTCGGCGCGCGGCACGGCGCCGGCGGGAGCGGCGGTCAGCTGAAGCTCGAGAGCCATCAGCGCCTCCCTGGATCTCACCGTGACTATGCGACAACGCTCGCCAGTCATGTGTGAGGTGCGTCACAGGACCCCCGCCGCCTCGGCGCCGTCGCAGCAGGACGGGGCCACGGCGAAGTCGCCGATCGCGCTCACGACCAGAAGGGCGATAGTCAGGGCCGCGACTTTCCCGTCGATACGTGCCTGCCGCGCCAGTTCTCTAGCTCGGCCACGCGCTCCTCAAGGGCGCTCAGACGATCGGCATCGTCCGAGCTGGGCCCGCCGGCCGTACCGGGGTAGCGATCACGCCGCTGAGCGTCCCGATCGGCAAGTTGGCCATCTGATTGGCCGGTTGGCCGTCCTGACCCGCCAGTTGGCGGGGGTTCGCGATCTCGGCGGCCTCCGCTGGGCTGTAGTGACGCGAATCGCGGCGGCTGCGGCGTCAGCTCGGGAGAGGACTGGGGCTCCGGGTCGATCGGGCGGCAACTGAGGCGAGAAGTGGGTCTCCGGGTCCGGAGAGGAGTTGAGGCCGTAGTGCTCGAACAGGGCGCCTCCTCCGCGGTGCTCAGCGCACCGTCGGGTTCGACGCTCGGAGCATGCTTGATCTGGTGGGCACGGTGGTGACCCGGACGTGATCGCGCTCAATGCTGTCACCCTCGAGCGGGACGAACGTCAGAGGGCGGCCGAAGGGGCCGGTCTTCACGCACGCGAAGCCAGGGCTGCCCCCGTAGTTGTCGCGGTAGACCTCCGCCCAACCTGCTGGCCCTCGGGATCGACCACGTCCTGACCGTACCACTCGCTGATCTGCTCACTGTCAGAACATTTGCGCTTGGTGTCTCGCCCTGCGGGCCAAGGTTTCTACGTTCATCGGCATGAAACACCGAGAGCTTTAGCGCCTTTTCGCAGATCCCAAGCGCTTGGCTCGCGCGCGTCTCGCTGGTGTTGCCACGGCGGCTAGGGTGTCCTGGCTCGCATGCCTCGGGGGTGTTCGACCGGCGGGTGGCTGTGTGACCCGCCTCGTATCGGACAGTCGTCCAATGGCATTTTCATGTCCGACTTCGAGGGTATCCCGGGAGGCATGAGAGTCCTTATAACCAGCTCGCGCACGCCGTTCGCCCTCGACATGATGCGCAAGCTTGCCGCCGAGGGCCACGAGATCTACGCCGCCGATGACCACTCGCTGTCGCCGGGAAACCACTCGAAGTACCTGTCGGGCCA
>JBPCNA010000160.1:0-17359 GCA_051001735.1 Solirubrobacteraceae bacterium | reverse complement strand
GCATCTCGAAGAACCCGACCCGCTCACCGCCCCGCAGCGCGGCCACCGCGCTCCTGACCTGCTCGCGCCGGGCGTCCCCGCGCTCGGCGACGGCCACGACCGCGAGTGCGAGGACTTCCTCCGGCTCGTGCCACCGCGGCAGGCTCGCCGCCTGGTCGCCGCCCAGCACCAGCACAAGCCCGTCATCGTCGGAGCGCCCACGTAGCGCGCGCAGCGTGTCCAGGGTGTACGAGGGCCCTACCCGCTCGACCTCCATGCGCGACACCTCGAAGCGTGGGTCGCCGTCCACAGCCCGCTCGCACAGCTCCGCGCGGACCAGGCCGCCCGGGTCGTCGACAACCGTGCGGTGGGGCGCCTCCCCCACCGGTACGAGCAGAAGCCGATCCAGGCCGAGCTGCTCGTGCGCCTCCTGCGCGCAGACCAGGTGCCCGATGTGCGGTGGGTTGAAGACGCCGCCGAGGATCCCGAGACGCACGCGACCTACGAAGCCGTCGGGCTCGGCGCCGAATGCGGAGAGGGGGTCACCCGGGCCTGACCTGCCCCGACCCCTCGCCCACGTACTTGAACGTGCACAGCTCGCGCAGCCCGATCGGGCCGCGAGCGTGAAGCTTCTGCGTCGAGTTCCCGATCTCGGCACCCATGCCGAACTCGCCGCCGTCCGTGAACCTGGTCGAGGCGTTCACGTACACGCACGCGGCGTCGACGCCTTCGGTGAATGCACGGGCCGAGTCGTAGGAGCCGGTCACAATCGCTTCCGAGTGCCCGCTGCCGTGGCGGTTCACGTGCTCGATCGCCTCCTCGACCGAGTCGACGACCCCCACCGCCATCACCAGCGCCAGAAACTCCGTGTCGAAGTCCTCGGAGGTGGCTTCGCCCAGGGACGCGCCGAGCGCGCCGGCAGCGGCGCGCGCCCGACCGTCCGCACGCAGCTCCACGCCGAGCTCGCGCAGCTCCGACAGGGCGCGGGGGAGGAAGGCGGCCGCCGCCTCCGAGTGCACGAGCAGTGTCTCCGCGGCGTTGCACACGCCCGGCCGCTGCACCTTCGCGTTGACCGCGATCGCCACCGCGTCGTCCAGGTCGGCCGAGGCGTCAACGTAGACGTGGCAGTTGCCCGACGCCGCGTAGATCACCGGCACGGTGGCCACCGCGGTCAGCGCCGCCTTCAGACCCTCGCCTCCGCGCGGGATGATCAGGTCGACGAGCCCGTCCTGGCGGGCCAGCTCGGCGAGCTCCTCGCGGCCGCCGCCGGCGACCAGGCTGATCGCCGCGCCGGGGACGCCGGCGGCGGCGGCCGCCTCGGCGGCGAGCGTGGCGAGGATCGCGTTCGAGTGCGCCGCCGTGCTCGACCCCCGCAGGACGATCGCGTTGCCCGACTTCAGGCAGAGGGCGGCGGCGTCGATCGTCACGTTCGGGCGGGCCTCGTAGACCACGGCGATCACCCCGAGCGGAACGCGCACGCGGCGGATGTCGAGGCCGTTCGGCCGCCGGAAGCCCTCGAGCACCTCGCCGACCGGGTCGGCCAGGGCGGCGATCGCCCGGACGCCCGCGGCGATCCCGGCGATCCGCGACGGGTCGAGGGTGAGGCGGTCGAGCAGGGCCGCCGTCAGGCCGGCGCGGCGCCCGGCGTCGAGATCGAGGGCGTTGGCCTCGAGGATCTCCGGGGCCCGCTCGACGAGCGCGGTGGCGATCGCCTCGAGCGCGGCGTTCTTGGTCGCCGTGTCGAGGCCCGCCAGGCTCCGCGCCGCTCGCTTGGCCGCCCGGCAGACATCGCTGACCGATTGCGTGGAGGTGGCCATCGTCGCTACAAGGTTAGGCGAGGACGAAGTAGTCGCGGTGGACGGCCTCCTCGGCCGCCCGCGGCAGCACCTGATGGACGGCCTTCGACTTCATCCCCATCACCCGGCGCAGCTCGCCGGCCGAGTAGTTGGAGATCCCCTTGCCGATCACGCTCGTCCCTTCGGCCACGTCGACCGCATCGCCGACGCCGAACTCGCCGCGCACGCCGCTCACGCCGACCGGCAGGAGACTGGTCCCCCCGTTGGTCAGCGCCCAGGCCGCGCCCTGGTCGACGACGACCGTCCCCCGGCTCGGCTTGGCGTACTTGAGCCAGAGCTTGAAGCTCGAGTAGCGGATCGCCCGCGCCGGGAAGTGGGTGCCCGCCGTCTTGCCGGCGAGCACGCGCTCGAGCGCCCCGGCCCGGCGGCCGCTGCAGATCGTCGTCGCGATGCCGGCGGCGGTGGCCATGTCGGCGGCCACGACCTTCGAGCGCATACCGCCCGATCCGAGCCGGGACCCGCTCTGGCTGATCGCGAGCTCGTCGAGCGCCTCGAAGTCGGTCACCGTCTCGACGAGCCGGGCGTCGGGATCGGTGCGCGGGTCGGCTGTGTGAAGGCCCTCGGTGTCGGTCAGGAGAATCAGCTCGTCGGCGCCGATCAGGACGGCGATCTGGGCGGCGAGGAAGTCGTTGTCGCCGAAGGAGATCTCGTCGGTCGCCGTCGTGTCGTTCTCGTTGACCACCGGCACCACCCCCCAGTCGAGCAGCTGGCGGAGCGTGCGGCGGACGTTGAGGTAGTGGGTGCGGGCGCTGACGTCGAAGAAGGTGAGGAGCACCTGGGCGGAGACGACGCCGCGGGCGAGCAGGAGCTCGTCGTAGACGCGGTAGAGCTTGCCCTGGCCGACGGCGCTCGACGCCTGGAGCGCCTCGATCGCGCTCGGGCGCGCGGCGAGCCCGAGCTCGCGCATGCCGCGGGCGATCGCCCCGCTGGTCACGATGACGACCTCGTCGCCGGCCCGGCGCAGCCCGGCTGCCGCGTCGCATATGCGCTCGAGCACGTCTGTCCGCGGCTCGCCGCGGTCGTCGGCGACGATCGCGGTTCCCAGCTTGATGACCACCCGGCGCACCAGGCCAGAATACGCGCCGCTACTCCGGGTCGAGTTCGAAGACGACCCCGGCGATCTCCACCTCGTCACCCGCGGTGAAGCCCTGGTCCTGGAGCGCGCGGATCACGCCGATCCGGCGCAGGCGCGACTCGACGTGGACCATCGCCTCGTCGTTCTCGAGGTCGTGGCGGGCGATCAGGCGGTCGATCCCTTCCCCGACCACCCGGTAGGAGCCCTCGGCCGTGCGCTCGACGTGGAAGCCTCGGCGGGCGGCCGGCCGGAACGTCAGGTGCTCGGCCAGCTCGGGCTCGAGCGGATCGATCTGGTCGAGCGGCACCCGGCGCAGGAGCTCGGCGCCGAGCGTATCGATCCCGGCCCGGGTGACGCTCGAGGTGAGGATCACCGGCACCTCGCCGCCGAGCCGCGCGCGCCAGACCTCGGCCTCCCGGTCGCCGTGCTCGGCGGAGACGAGGTCCACCTTGGATAGGGCGAGCACCCGGGGCAGGCCGGCGAGGCGCGGGTCGTGGCGCTCGAGCTCGCCCTCGATCGTCTCGTAGTTGGCCTGCGGATCGCTCCCGTCGATCGGGGCGAGGTCGAGCACGTGGACGAGCAGGCGGGTGCGCTCGACATGGGCGAGGAAGTCGTGGCCGAGCCCGGCGCCCTCGCTCGCCCCCTCGATCAGACCGGGGATGTCGGCGATGATCAGCTGGCGGCGCTCGCCGTCGAGCGTGCCGAGCACCGGCTCGAGCGTGGTGAAGGGATAGGCGGCGATCTTCGGCGCCGCCCGCGTCATCCGGGCCAGCAGCGACGACTTGCCGGCGTTCGGCAGCCCGACCAGCCCGACGTCGGCCAGCAGCTTCAGGCGCAGCTCGATCCAGCCCTCCTCGCCCGCGAGGCCGCGCTCGGCGAAGCGCGGCGCCTGGCGCGTCGGCGTCGCGTAGCGCTTGTTCCCGCGCCCGCCCGGGCCGCCGGCGGCGATCACCACGCGCTGGCCTGGGCGCACGAGGTCGTGGCGGTCGCCGATCTCGGTCGTCACCTGCGTCCCCGGCGGTACGCCGATTCGCAGTTCGTCGCCGTTGGCGCCGTGCGAGAGCGAGGCGCCGCCGTGGCCGCCGGCCTCGGCCCGGAAGTGGCCGCGGCGGCGGAAGGACTGGAGGTCGCGCAGCGACGGGTCACAGGCGATGATCACGTCGCCGCCGCGGCCGCCGTCGCCGCCGTCGGGGCCGCCGCGGGGGACGTGCGCCTCGCGCCGGAAGCTCAGCGAGCCGTTTCCCCCAGCGCCGGCCGCTGTAAAGATTCGAGCCTTGTCGTAGAGCATCGCCAGCCATCCTCGCACCGAAAGGCCCGATATGAACAACTCCAAGGTCATGCTGATCACCGGCGCCTCGTCCGGCATCGGCGCGGCCACCGCCCGGCGCCTCGCCGCCCACGGCTGGCGCCTGGCCCTGGCCGCCCGCTCGGTCGACCGGCTCGAGTCGCTGGCCGCCGAGCTCGGCGGCCGGGAGCCGGCGCTCTCCGTCCGCTGCGACGTGACCGACTGGGCCGACCAGGCGGCGATGGTCGCCGCCACGCTCGAGCGCTTCGGCCGGATCGACGCCGTCTTCGCCAACGCCGGGTTCGGCGCCCCGCGCGGCTTCCTCAAGGACACGCCGGAGCACTGGCGGGAGATGGTCCTGACCAACGTCCTTGGGGCCGCCTACGCTGTCCGCGCGTCGATCCCGGCCCTGACCGAGAGCCGCGGGCACCTGCTCCTGACGAGCTCGGTGGCCGGCCGCCGAGCGCTCCCGGGCTCGCTCTACTCGGCGACCAAGTTCGCCGTCACCGCGATGGGCGAAGCCGCCCGCCAGGACCTCGACGGCACCGGCATCCGGGTGACGCTGATCGAGCCGGGCATGGTCGACACGCCCTTCTTCGAGCAGCGCCCGACCGGCGCGCTCGAGCCTGACGACGTCGCCCGCGCCGTCCAGTACGCCGTCGACCAGCCGGCCCACGTCGACGTCAACGAGATCCTGATCCGGCCGACCAGCCAGTCGGGCTAGACGACTGCCGACTCGTCGACCGACGCGCCGAGCACGACGGCGTAGGAGCCGGCGCCGCGGAGCTCAGACGCCGGATGCTCGCGGGGGCCGACGACGACGCCGACGACCTCGCCGGTGGCCGGGTCGAAGACGACGTCGTCGATCGCCCCCGCCAGGTTGCCGGACTCGCTGAGCGCCCGCCGGCCCACCAGCTCGAGGTCGCCGCGGGCCGCGGCCTTCTCGCTCTCCGCCTCCGGCGACCGCAGCGCGGCCTCGTCGGCGAGCACGACGGCGTCCGGCCCGAAGCCGCTGAGGCTCTCCCAGTCGGCGAGCCGGGCCCGGCGGCCCTTGCCGACGACGATGGTCGAGACGCGGCGGCCGCCGACGTCGACGACGAGGTGGGTCAGGCGGCCGAGCTCCTCGGCGGTGGCGCGGCTGATCACCTTTCGCCCGACGGCCGTGGTGAAGCGCTCGGTCACGAGAGGTCCAGCTTGGTGCGGAACTCGTCGACGGCGGCGCCGAGGCCGACGAGGTCGTCGCGGACGAACTCCTCGGTCGTGTTGGGCACGACCAGCACGGCGCCCGAGACCGCCAGCTGGGCCGGGAGCGGAATGTAGCCCTCGCCGCCGCCCGGACGCTCGAGCTGGTAGCCGACGACCTCGCCGGTGCCGCCGACGAGGAGGACGACATCGGTGATCCGGCCGAGGCTGACGCCGCCCTCGGTCACCACGTCGTTGCCGATCACGTCACGGTCGCGATCGGGCGCTCCGACCTCGACGGGGGCCGCGTCGGCGTCGACGAGGGCGTCCTCGTCGCGCACCATCACGGCGTCGCGGCCGATCGCGTGGACCTGGGCGGCGGGGAGCACCTCGCGCCGCCGGCCCGACAGGCGGCCTCGCTTGTTGAGGGTGAAGCCGGCGACCCGGCCGGCTTTGGCGTCATAGATGATGTCGCGGATCTCCGCCACGTCCTCCCCGCCGGCGATCGTGACGACCGGCAGGCCGCGGACGGCGCTCGCCGTCGTGAGGAGGTTCATCGGCGCCGGCGCGAGGCGATCACGCCGCCGCGCCGCCGCCGCCGCTGAAGGAGAAGGCCGCCGCCCACCACCACGACGAGGCCGACCACGACCAGCGCGACCACGAGGCCGGTGGCGAGGGCGACTATCACGAGGGCGACGCTCACGAAGTCATCCTAGTGGGGCCTCGGGGCCGCCGTTCAGCCGGCGGCGAGCTGCCCGGCACACCAGAGTCCGGCGGCGGCGGCGCCCCCACCGAGGAGCGCGACGCCGAGGGCGCCGCGGAGCGGGAGGTCGCGGGCGGCCATCAGGGCGCCGACGGCGTCGACGGCGTCGCAGGCGGCACAGGTCTTCTGCCAGCGGGGGCCGACCTGCGGGTTATCGACCGTGTGCATGGCGATCATCCCGATCACCACGTCGCGGACTCCGAAGCCCCGCAGAACGTGGCGCATGGCGCCACGCTCGGCGATGTCACCGAGCCAGCCGGCGCCGATCCTGCCGGGCGCGATCAGGAGTCCGGCGCCGAACGCGACGCGGCCGATGGCGATGACGCGCGCGCCCAGACGCGGGTTCACGATGC
Source organism: Solirubrobacteraceae bacterium (assembly GCA_051001735.1). GTDB lineage: Bacteria > Actinomycetota > Thermoleophilia > Solirubrobacterales > Solirubrobacteraceae > Palsa-513. Next base: position 10,866 of record JBPCNA010000160.1, on the reverse strand, counting down.
GGTCTCCGCGGCCTCCGGTGTCGGCTCGATCGAGACGACGCGCCCGCGCCAGCCGACGTTGAACTGGACGATGCCCGGCGAGCGGGCGTACAGCGTGTCGTCCTTGCCCATGCCGACGCCCTCACCGGCCTTGAAGCGGCTGCCGCGCTGGCGGACGATGATCTCCCCGCCGGTCACCGTCTGACCGGCGAACGTCTTCACGCCGAGCCGCTGGGAGTTGGAATCGCGGCCGTTGCGGCTCGAGCCGAGGCCCTTCTTATGCGCCATCGCCGGCCTCCTTCTTCGTGCCGGCGCTCTTGCGGCCGCCGGCCATGCCGATCGAGGTGACCTCGATCCGGGTCAGCTCCTGGCGATGGCCGTTGCGGCGCTTGTAGCCGCGCTTGGGCTTGAACTTGAACACCCGCAGCTTCTCGCCCCGCTCGTGGGCGAGGATCTTCGCCTCGACCTTGACGTCGACGAGGGAGGCGGCGTCGAAGATGGTCTCCTCGGAGCGAAGCAGCAGCGGCACCAGGGCGACCGTCGCTCCCCGGGCGTCGGGCAGCCGCTCGACGAGGAGGGTCTGGCCCTTCTCGACGCGGTACTGCTTACCTCCGGTCTTGACGATCGCGTACATGCTCTAGACCTCTTCTGGCGCTGTCGGCGCCGTTGCAGCGGAACGGCGCCGTCCACCTCTACGGCCCCGGCGCCGAGGGCGGGATTGTACGTCATCGTCGTCCTCGGCCGCCTCCTCGCTCGGCGGCCGGGGCGGCGCGTCGATCAGCGCGGCCACCGCCGCCGTCCGTCCGACCTCTTCGATCCGCACCATCAGCTTCTGCCCGACGTGGGGCCCGCCGTCGGTCACCGAGATGATGTAGCCGTCGATCTTGGCGACCGCGTCGTCCACGTTGTACATGTGGGGCTCGACGATCTCGACGAGGACCTCCTCGCCCGGGCGAAAGGGCACCGCCCGCTCCTCGACCTGCTCGCGCGATCCCTCGAGCGTCACCGCGAGATGGTTGAGCGCGAGGCCCTCGGTCCCCTCGAAGTGGAAGTACTTCCCCGTCTGGGCCTCGAGCGCGCGGAGTACGCGGGCGCCGTGGCCGGTGAACTGGACGGTCACCCGCGGGTTCATCTGGACGAGGAACGCCTCGACGGCGGGTTTGGCGACCGCGATCTCCCGCAGGCGGCGCTCGAACTCGATGGCGATCGTCTCCTCGGAGCGGATCACGCCCTCGCCGTCACACGTCGGGCACGGCCGGGTCATGATCTCCCGGACGCCCTCGGTCACGTTCTGGCGCGTCATCTCGACCAGGCCGAGCTTCGAGATCTCGGCGGTGAAGGTCTTCGTGCGGTCCTGGTCGAGCGCGTCGCGCAGCGTCTTCATCACGGCGTCGCGGTTGCGCGCCCGCGACATGTCGATGAAGTCGATCACGATGATCCCGCCGATGTCGCGCAGCCGCAGCTGGTTGACGACCTCCTCGGCCGCCTCGAGGTTCGTCTTGGTGATCGTGTCCTCGAGCCGGGCGCCCTTGCCCCGGCCGATGAACGAGCCCGAGTTGACGTCGATCACGGTCAGCGCCTCGGCCATGTCGATCATCAGGTAGCCGCCGCTCGGCAGGTCGACCCGGCGCGACATCACCCCGTCGAGCACGTCGTCGACCCCGTAGGCGTCGAACAGGGGGCGGTCGCCGTCCCACAGCTCGACGCGGTCGACGAGCTCGGGAGCGGTCCGCGAGAAGAAGGAGACCAGCCGGTGGTGCTGCTGCTCGTCGTCGACGACCGCCCGCTCGAAGTGGGCAGAGAAGATGTCGCGCACGACGCGGACCGAGAGGTCGGCCTCCTGGAAGACGAGCGCCGGAGCCGGCGACTCGGCGACCCGCTTCTCGAGCACCTCGTGGAGCTTGAACAGGTACTGGAGCTCGCGCTCGAAGTCGGCGCGCGTCGCCCCGTGGGCCGCGGTCCGGACGATCGCCCCACCGCCGCGGAGATCGAGCTTGGTCGTCTCCTTGCGCAGCCGCTCGCGCTCGCGGTCCTCCAGGCGCCGCGATACGCCGACGCCCTCGCCGGTCGGCGCGTAGACCATGTAGCGGCCGGCGATGGTCAGCTCCATCGACAGGCGGGCGCCCTTGGTCTTCAGCGGGTCCTTGACGACTTGGACCACAACCTCCTGGCCCGGCTTCAGCAGGTCGGCGATGTTCTGCCCCTCGCGGCCGGCGCCGCGGCCGCGGCGCGGCGCCTCTACGCCGGGGAGGACGATCTCGTCGACGTGGAGGAACCCGTTCTTCTCGAGCCCGATGTCGACGAAGGCCGCCTCGAGCCCGCCGAGCACGTTGTCGACGACGCCCTTGTAGATGTTGCCGACGATCGATCGGGCGCCCCGGCGCTCGAGGTAGAGCTCGGCCACGCGGTAGCCCTTGGCCGGATCGATGCGCGGGCGGCGCGCGGCGCCGGCCTTCCGCGACGCGGCCGGGGTGCCCTTCGCCTCCAGTAGCGCGACCCGCGTCTCACCGCGGTCGACGCTGACCAATACTTGTTTCTTCACGATGCATATCCGTTCTGATTAGAAGCGAAGCACACGGCCCTTGAGCGCAGCCGACGTGCGTGCCTGCACGTAGATCGACTGGAGCAGGCCGAGCGCCAGGAATGTGGTGAGCACGGAGGAGCCGCCGTAGCTCAAAAGGGGCAGGGTCACGCCGGTGATGGGCATGATGCCCACCGTCATGCCGACGTTGACGAACACCTGGAACATGAGCATGGCGACGATGCCTCCGGCGATCAGCGCGCCGAAGAGGTTCTTGGCGAGCGTGAGTATTCGAAGCGTGCGCCAGATCAACAGCGCGTACAGCGAGAGGACGAGCGCGGCTCCGACGAAGCCGTATCGCTCGCCGACGACGGCGAAGATGAAGTCGGTCTGGTACTCGGGCAGGAAGTGGAGCTTCGTCTGGGTCGAGTGGACGCCGCTGCCGGTCTTCTGGCCGGCGCCGATGGCGATCTTCGACTGGATCTGCTGGTAGCCCTGCTTCTTCGGGTTGTTCGTCGGGTTCAGGAAGGCGGTCAGGCGGTCCAGCTGGTAGGGCTTCAGCACGTGGACCCCGGCCGCCGGGGCGGCGGCGAGGACGATCGTGAGGGCGACGAGGCCGAGGGTGAAGAGGGCGGCGAAGTGCTTCCACGACGTCCCGGCGACGAAGAGGATGGCCAGCGCCACCACGACGTAGACCATGCCCGAGCCGAGGTCGGGCTGGACGATCACGAGCATCGCCGGGCCGAGCGCCAGCAGCATCACCCGGGCGGTGGTGTCGCGCTCGGACAGCCTCCGCGAGCGATCGACGACGACCGCGGCGAGGAAGACGATCAGGAGGATCTTGCCGAGCTCCGACGCCTGGAAGGAGAAGAACGGCAGCTGGATCGCCCGCTGCGACCCGCGCGCCGCCCGGCCGAGGCCGAGCACGAGCACGATCATTGCGATCAGCACAGCGTAGAGGCCGAACTTCAGCTCGCGCAGGCGCGAGTAGTCGATCCGCGTGAGCGCGACCATCAACCCGAGGCCGATGACGAAGTAGATCCCCTGGCGCTCGACGTAGTAGAGGGGCTGCCCGCGGACGAGGCCGCGGGTCGCGGCGTTCAGGGTGACCAGCGAGCAGAGGCCGAGGCCGAGCGCGGCCAGCGTCAGGAGCGGGTCGAAGGGCAGCACCAGCGACCGCCCGTCGGCGATGCTCGGGACTTCTCCGGCCTGGATGGGGGTCGTGTTCATCGTGTCTTCGAGGCGCCGACGGCTAGCTTCGGCTTGACGCCGAACCACTTTGACAGCATCAGCCGCACGGCCGGGGCCGCCGCCGCCGCGCCGAAGCCGCCCTTCTCGACCGTCATGGCGACGACGATCGGCCTGGACGGGTCGGGCGCGTAGGCCACGAACCACGACTGATCGTCGGCGGAGTTGAGCTGACCGTGCTGCGCCGTGCCTGTCTTACCGTAGACGACTCGGGGAAAGTCCTTGAAGACGTCGTAGCTCGTGCCCCCCTGCACGCTGGTGGCCATGTGGAGCCCGTCGGCGATCGCCTGCTGGTTGGTCGGGTTGAAGTCGACATGGCGGACCGCCGGATCCGGAAGGCTCTGGATCAGGCGCCCCTGGTCGTCGTCGATCGCCATGCCGAGGTGGGGGCGCACGACCGTCCCGCCGTTGAAGAGGGCGGCGTAGGCGACCGCCATCTGGAGCGGCGTGGCCTGGAGGTCGCCCTGCCCGACGGCGAAGTTGACGTTGTCGCCGGTCGTCCAGATGTGCGACGGATCGCCGGAGATCGCGCACCCGGAGACGTGGTGCTTCTTGCGGCAGGCGAGCTCGGCCGCGTTGGCCTGGTTGCGCCAGGCCCGGTCGGGCACGATGCCCGACAGCTCTCCCGGGAGGTCGATGCCGGTGGGCACGCCGAGGCCGAACTTCCGCGCCCAGGTCTGGATCAGCTCCCCCTGGATCGGGTTGGCGATCTCGCCGAGGTGGTAGAAGAAGACGTCCGAGGAGACCCGTAGGGCGTCGGCCACCCCCGAGAGGGTGCCGTTGACCGCCTTGCCGGCGTTGCAGAACTTGAGCATGTCGCGCCCGACGGTGATGCAGCCGTTGTCGACGTAGGGGGTGAACGGGGTGATCAGGCTGTTCTGGAGTGCGGCCATCGCGGTGATCGGCTTGAACGTCGATCCCGTCGGATAGAGGCCGGCGATCGCGCGGTCGATCTGCTTGGAGTCGGCGTTGGCGGGGAAGAGCCGGGCGAGCACCTTGTCGGTCTGGGGGTGGGTGAAGACGGTCGGGTCGAAGCTCGGGGCCGAGCCCATCGCCAGCACTTGGCCGTTCATCGGGTTGAGGGCGACGAAGGCGCCGGCGTCGGCGGCCGGGTTGTTGCCCTGGCCGAGGCCGATCGCCGTCCGCAGGGCGGTCTCCCCCGCCTTCTGGAGGTTCAGGTCGATCGTCAGCTTCAGCTCGTGGCCGGGGATCGGCGGCGTCGTGGCCAGCAGCGCGCCGCGCGGTCGCCCGGCCGAGTCGACCTGCACCCGGGTGGCGCCGTCGCGGCCGCGCAGGAAGGCGTCGTAGCTCCATTCGAGCCCGCTCTGGCCGATCACCGCCGTCTTGGCCACCCCGCGGAAGCGCGGCAGGGGCAGCTGCTTGGGTTGGATGTGACCGACCGCGCCGAGCAGCTGCGCCGCCTCGGTCTTCAGCGGATAGTCGCGCAGGAACACCGGCGCGACCTGGACGCCCGGGAACTCGGTCTGGCGCTCGGAGAGGGCGACCAGGGCCGGCTCGCCGGCGTCGGTCTTGATCGTCACGTTGGCGTAGGGGACGTTGACCGGGTTGGCCAGCGTCGCGCGGATCAGCCGCGGCGTGATGCCGAGCAGGCGGGCGAGGCTCGCGTACTCGCGCCGCCGGGCCGCGGCGGCGCGGGGGAGCCGGGTGCGGTCGATCTGGACGGCGGTGGCCTGGCGGCTGCCGACGATGACCTGTCCGTGACGGTCGACGATGTCGCCGCGCGGCGCCTGGATGACCACGGTGCGCACGCGGTTGTTGTTGGCGAGCTGGACGTACTGGTCGCCCGAGAGGACCTGGAGGTACCAGAGGCGGAAGAGGACGATCCCGAAGAGGACGAGCGCCATCCCGCCGAGCACGGCGACGCGCAGGGCGAGCTGGGGCGAGAGGGGCGCCTGGCGCTCGATCGGACGGTCGATCATCCGCGCGAGAGCGGGCTCAGGCCGCCGGTGGTGTAGGCGCGCCGGCGGCGCCGGCGGGGATCGTCGGGGAGCACCGGGCGCAGCCAGCGGCGCACCAGCGAATAGACGGGCAGGGCGATCAGCGTGTTGAGGACGATCGTGGCCAGAGTCTGACGGACGAGCAGGAAGCTGACCGGGGCGGCGACGCCGAGCAGGAACTCGATCATCGAGAACCCGATCGTCGCGGCCGCGGTGGCCGCCGCGCCGACACCGAGCGGGGTGAACGTCGCCTGCGGCGCCCGCAGCTCGCGCAGGCGGCCGACGCCGTAGCCGACCAACGTGTAGATCAGGGCGGAGATCCCGAGCGTCTGCACGAGCGCGAGATCGACGAACAGGCCCATCCCGAAGCCGAGCAGCGACGCCGCGACCGATCCGGTCAACAGGCCGGCGCTGGCCACCACGAGCGGCGTGACGTCGGCGGTGACCCCGAAGACGGTGAACTGCGAGACGGCGGCGACCTGGAGGATGGCGGCGGCGAGACCGAGGCCGGCGAGCCGCAGCCAGAACTGAGTCTGCTCGCTCACGCGGAGCCGGCCCTGGTGAGGACCTGGAGGACGTCGAGATCGCGCATGTTGGCCATCGGCGACAGGTGGACGCCCTGGAAGAGGCCGCCCGAGTCAACGCGGGTGACGCGGCCGATCGGGATGTTCGGCGGGAACAGCGACCTGGCCGGGCCGCCGGTGGTGTCGACCGTTCCGGCGGTGACGATCATGTCGCCCGCGTGGACCTGGTCGCCGCTCTGGACGAACTGCATCGTCAGGTCGCTGGGGTCGCCGACCGCGGGGAGGACGACGCCCGCGGCGTTGCTGACCACGTCCTTGGCCGAGACACCGCTCGTCCCGTCGGTGATCAGGGTGACCACCGCCGAATCGGGCGCCACGAAGGTGACCTTGCCGACCAGCCCGTCGGCGTTGACGACCGGGTTGTCGAGGTGGATGCCCGAAGCCGATCCGCGGTTGACCCCGACGTGTGAGAACCAGAGGTTCGACGACCGCGAGACGACGGTCCCGGCGATCGGCCGGTAGGCGTCGAGCCTGGCCTGGGTGTCGAGCCCCATCAGCTTCTCGAGCTCGGTCCCCCGCACGGCGCCGGCGGCGTCGAGCGCGTCCTGGGCGGTGAGCACCTGGACCTGCTTGCGGAGCTTGTCGCGCTGGCCCTTGGCGTTGAGCGTGTCGCCCACCCAGCCGAACAGGTCGCGGACGGGCTTGAGCGCCCGGCTCGCGCCGTCCTGAATCGGCGAGACCACGGTCAGGAAGCCGCGCTGCACCGTGTGCAGCCCGCCACCCGCCGCGCCCTCGCCGAAGTAGGCGGTGAGCAGGATCAGGGAGAGGGCGACGAGCAGGGCGAGCACTGCGCGGCGCCTGCGAACGGTCTTGTCGTACACGTGGAGAGGAGGGGGGTCGCGGGGTAGCTTACGCCCGGCTGGTGACGTCGCGGCGCACCGGGACGCGCGGCGCGGGCCGGTCGGGGTCGGCCGAAATGGGGATCGCGGCGGGGCGCGGGCGGCGTCATCGGCGCCGGCCGCGGCCGCGGGCGTTGCGGCTGGTGCGGTGGATGACGTCGAACTCCTCGAGCGAGCGGCCCGAGCCGACGGCGACGCAGGTGAGGGGCGACTCGGCGAGGTGCGCCGGCATCTGGGTCTCCTCGCGCAGGCGCTCGTCGAGGCCCTGGAGCAGGGCGCCGCCGCCGGCGAGCATGATCCCCCGGTCCATGATGTCCGAGGCCAGCTCGGGCGGCGTGCGGTCGAGCGTCTGCTTGACCGCGTCGATGATCTGGGCCAGCGGCTCCTCGAGCGCGGCGCGGATCTCCTCGCTGGTCAGGACGACGGTCTTCGGCAGGCCGGAGACCATGTCGCGGCCGCGGATCTCGGCCTGCATCTCCTCGGCCATCGGGTAGGCCGAGCCGATCTCGAGTTTGAGCTCCTCGGCCGTCTGCTGTCCGATCAGGAGTTTGTACTCGCGCTTGGCGTAGTTGATGATCGCCTCGTCGAGCTCGTCGCCGCCGATCCGGATCGACTGGGAGACGACGATGCCGCCGAGCGAGATGACGGCCACCTCGGAGGTGCCGCCGCCGATGTCGACCACCATCGACCCGGTCGGCTCGCCGACGGGGAGCCCGGCGCCGATCGCCGCGGCCATCGGCTCCTCGATCAGGTAGGCGCTGCGGGCGCCGGCCGAGAGGCACGCCTCCTCGACGGCACGCTTCTCGACGCCGGTCACGCCCGAGGGCACGCAGACCACGACACGCGGGTGGGCCCAGCGGTTCTGATGGACCTTCTGGATGAAGTGGCGGAGCATCTCCTCGGTCACGTCGAAGTCGGCGATCACGCCGTCCTTCAGCGGCCGGATCGCCGAGATCGTCCCCGGCGTGCGGCCGAGCATCCGCTTGGCCTCGATGCCGACGGCGTGGACCTCGCCGGTGCGCGAGTCGATCGCCACGACGCTCGGCTCGGAGAGCACGATGCCGCGGCCGCGCACGTAGACGAGTGTATTGGCGGTGCCGAGGTCGACGGCCATGTCGCGGCCGCCAAAACCGGTTAGGTAGGTGAACAAGCCCATCGTGTGCGTGAGGGGGAGGAAGCTGCGGCGGCCGCCGCTGCGGAGCGTGAAAACGCTCTGTCGGAGATGGACGTCAGCCCTGCCTTGAGCGGCAGTGTAGCGGACGGGGGCCTGCGCCCAAGAACCGCCAGAGCGCTCGCAAATGCAAAAAACGCTGCAAAATCGGGGCTCTATCGCGCCGGGACGAGCATCTCCGGCCAGAGCTCGAGGAGGGCGGCGACAGGCAGGCCGACGACGTTGGTGTAGTCGCCGTCGATCGCCGCGACGAGGGCCGCCCCGCGGCCCTGGATCGCGTAGCCGCCCGCTCGGCCGCGCCATTCGCCGCGGGCGACGTACCAGTCGATCGTCGCCTCGTCGAGGTGGCGGAAGCGCACGGCGGTGACCGCCGTGGCGCGTAGCGGCTCGGGCCCGGAGGCGTCGAGCAGGGCGATCCCGCTGATCACCGTGTGGCGGGCGCCGCTGAGCGCGCGGAGGGTCGCCCGGGCCGCGTCCTCGTCGGCCGGCTTGCCGTAGAGCGTCCCGTCCAACGCGACCAACGTGTCGACCCCGAGGACGCGCCGGTCCCCGCCGCCGGCGACCGCGCGCGCCTTGCGCAGCGCGTTCTCCCCGGCCACCTCCACCGGGTCGCCCGACGTCCGCTCGGGGACGTCGGCCGGGCGGACCTCGAAGGGCACGCCGAGGAGCTCGAGGATCGCCCGGCGCTGGGGCGAGCGCGAGGCGAGGACCAGCCGGCCCGCCGGCGTCACACGAGCTGGGCGGCCTCGAGTGTCGCCGCCCGGCCGGGCGACTCGAGCTCGGGGAAGAACAGGGCGATCTCGCGGCCGGCGGAGTTGACGCTGTCGGAGCCGTGCACGAGGTTGCGGGCGCTCTCGAGGCCGTAGTCGCCGCGGATCGAACCCGGCGCGGCGGCCAGCGGGTCGGTCGCGCCGATCAGCTGGCGGGCGGCGGCGACCGCCGACTCGCCCTCGAGCACCAGGGCCATGAGCGGGCCCGAGGTGATGAAGTTGGCCAGTCCGAGGAAGAAGGGGGCGTGGACGTGCTCGGCGTAGTGGGCCTCGGCGAGCTCCTCGGACATCGTAAGGACGCGGGCGGCGACCGGACGGAGCCCCTTGCGCTCGAAGCGGGCGAGGACCTCGCCGCTGAGCCCGCGGGCGTAGGCGTCGGGCTTTATGAGGATAAGCGTACGCTCCATCGTTTGCTGTTCTCCTTGGATCAGGTTGGCGCGGGCCGGGCGCCGGCCGCCTAGTAGACGGTCGGCGGCGCCTCGCCGGCGATGACATCGTCGGCCGTCACGCGGCGGCGTCGTGTCCGCCGCGGCTCAGCCGGAGGATAGTCCTTCGGTCTCGCCGGATTCTCGCAGTAGGGGCACAGCGTCCACGACTGCTCGAGCGGCTTGCGGCAGTTCTGGCACGGATCCTTGAGCCGGTTGAGGCAGTTGGGGCAGATCAGGAAATCGCGCTCGATCAGGTGGTCGCAGTGGACGCAGAGCGTCTGGAGCGCCGCCAGGCGGGCCTCGGAGGCCTCCATCTCGAGCTCGCGCTCGCGGACGTCGTCGAGGTACTCGGGCGGGCGGACGATCATGTAGATGACCGTGCCGACGAAGGGGAACAGCGAAGCCGCCGTGGCACAGAAGATCAGCATCGGATCGGCGATCCGGCGCCGGGCGTCGGAGTAGGTCCAGTAGACCAGGGCGAACCAGATCACCACGATGAACAGGATCAGGAGGTTGATCACCAGATTGATCCCGTCGTTGTTGATGCCGAAGTAGCCGACGGGCAGCATAAAGAGAAGTCTAACGGCCGCGGCGGCGCCATCGGCGCGACCAGGCCGAAGGGTGCCGTTCTGAAAAATCCGTTGCGCGGCCGGCGGCGGTGCGCTCCGCTCAGAGGAAGAGCCGGCCGAAGGCGTAGCCGGCGGCGAAGAAGATGAGGATCACGAGCGCCACGCCGAGGGCGACGGCGCCGATCATGGTCAGCAGCGACGGGTGGTCGTCCTCTTTCACAGGATGGAACCGCGCCCGGCCGAGGCCGGCCGCAGCAGGTCGGCGACAAGGTAGAGCGAGCCGGTGGCGAGAACGACGGCGTCGGGCCCGCCGGCCCGGGCGAGGGCGAGCGCCCGCCGGGGGTCGGGCTCGACCTCGGCCGCCCCGTCATCCTCGAAGGTCGGCCCGGCGCCGAGCTGGCGGGCGAGCGAGGCCAGGGTCGCCGGCGGGAGGGCCCGCGGGTTGGCGGCCGCCGTGCAGACGAGCCGCGAGGCGAGCGGCAGCAGGGCGGCGAGCATGGCGGCGGCGTCCTTGTCGTCGAGGATCGAGACGACGACGTGGAGCGGCCGGCCGCCGAGGAACTCGGGAAGCGACTCGGCCAGCGCGCGCGCGCCGTCCGGGTTGTGGGCGCCGTCGAGGACCGTGACCGGGGGCGCCGGCCCGTCGAGCACCTGGAAGCGGCCGGGGACGACGAGCTCGGCGGCGACGGCCGCGACGGCGGCGGGGTTGGGGGGCCGCCCGAGGAGGATGGCGGCCGCTGTGGGCGAGACGGCGAGGTTGCGCCGCTGGTCAGCGCCTCGCGTGTGGAACAGGCGCGGC
>JBPCNA010000159.1:0-22926 GCA_051001735.1 Solirubrobacteraceae bacterium | reverse complement strand
CGCCCCCGGTCAGCGCCCCGGCCGGCCGCCGAGTCCCCAGCGCCGCCCGGGCGACGGAGTCGGCGGCCGCCGGCCCCCGACCGGCGAGGAGCGCCCCGTCGGCGCCGTAGACGGCCAGGCGGTCCGCCGACGGCGGGAGCTCGAGGCGGTCGCGCCGGGTCGAGCCGAGGTCGATGCCGCGGGTGTCGGCGACGGTGTCGCGCTGGAGGCGCAGGAGCTCGTCGTCGCGGTAGCTGCGCTGGAGGACGACGGCCAGCGGCAGCGCGAACAGAGCCACCGCGCAGGCGGCCACGCCGGCGATGGCCAGGACGAGCCGGCGTTTCACGGCGCCTCGAAGCGGTAGCCGACGCCGCGGAGGGTGGCGATCGACTCGGCTCCGAGCTTGTTGCGGAGCCCGAGGACGTGGGTGTCGAGCGTCTTGGTCGAGCCCATCCACGCCGTATCCCACACCTCCTCCATGATCCGGTCCCGGGTCAGGGCGATGCCGGCGTTGGCGGCGAACAGGGTCAGGAGGTCGAACTCCTTCGGGCGCAGCGCGAGCTCCTCGGCGCCGAGCCAGGCCCGGCGGGCCGCCGGATCGACACGGAGCGCGCCGACCTCGAGCGGGCGCTCGGCGGTCTCCGTGCGGACGCCGACGCGGCGCAGATGCGACCGGATCCGGGCGAGCAGCTCGGACAGGCGGAACGGCTTGCCGAGATAGTCGTCGGCCCCGGCGTCCAGACCGGCCACCACGTCGAGCTCGTTCTCGCGCGCCGTGAGGATGAGGATGGCCAGGTCGGCCCGGGCGGCCCGCAGCCGCCGGCAGACCTCGAGCCCGTCGATGTCGGGGAGCCCGAGGTCGAGCACGACGAGGCCGATGGCGGCGTCGGCCGCCTCGACCGCGCCGGCGCCCCGGGCGAGGCGCCGGACGGCGTATCCCTGGCCGCCGAGCACGCGGACCAGCCCGGTGGCGATCGCGTCGTCGTCCTCGACGACCAGGATCCCGGGCTCGTCCGTCCCGTCGGGGCCGGGCCCCGCACGCCCACGTTGCGTCATGCCGAGACCGTAGCGGCCGAGCCAAGGTTTGACCTGGCGTTGACCTGGCCGAACCGGGCGGTGAACCGGGCCGCCTAAGTTGACCGGCGATGAGGCGACGCCCTGGAGGCCCGATGTCAAAGATGACCGCCGTCTCGCTCGTCCTGCTCGGCGCCGTGCTGCTCGCCGGCTGCGGGTCCTCCTCGAGCTCCGGCTCGAAGCAGACGGCGACGACGGCCGGGGTGAACCCCAACGTCCCCGAGAGCCTCCCGCCGGGCGACATCCCCGACACGGTGGCCTACGTCGCCTACGCGGTGCCCGGAGCCGGCTACACGCTGAGCACGCCGGAGGGCTGGTCGCGCTCGAGTGCCGGCGGGGTCGTCGTCTTCACCGACAAGCTCAACCGCGCCGAGATCACGTCGGTGCCCAGCGCGGCCCCGGTCACCGTTTCCTCGGTGCAGAAGACGGTGGTCCCGAGGCTCGCCCGCGCGGTCAAGGGCTTCAGGCTCCAGTCGGTCGGCACCGTCACCCGCGTCAGCGGGCCGGCGGTGCGCACCGCCTACCTCGCGTACTCGCCGCCCGACCCGGTGACCAACAAGTTCGGCGTCCTCGCCGTCGAGCGCTACGACTTCCTCCACAAGGGCCGTGACCTGATCCTCACCCTGTCGGCGCCCAACGGGTCCGACAACGTCGATCCGTGGAGGAAGATCACCGACTCGCTGAAGTTCACCCGATGACCGCCGTGCTCGAGGCCCACAACCTGTACCGCTTCTTCCATGCCGGCGACGACGAGACGCTCGCCCTTCAGGGGGTCTCGCTGGCCGTCGAGCCCGGAGAGCTGGTCGCGGTCACCGGGCCGTCGGGTTCGGGGAAGTCGACCCTGCTGGCCTGCCTGGCCGGCCTCGATGAGCCCGACGGCGGGAGCGTCAGCGTCGCCGGGGTGCGCATCTCGCGCCGCCCCGAAGAGGACCGCGCCCGGATCCGCGGCGCCCGGATCGGGATGCTCTTCCAGCAGTCCAACCTGGTCGGCCACCTCTCGGTGTCCGACAACGTCACGCTGGCCCAGCGGATCGGCGACGGGACGCACGGCGCCGGGTGGCGCCGGGAGGTGCTCGAGCGCTGCGGCATCGAGCACCGCGGCTCGGCGCGGGCGTCGCAGCTCTCGGGCGGCGAGCTGGCCCGGGCCGGCCTCGCCGTCGCCCTGGCCAACGACCCGCCGGTGATCCTCGCCGACGAGCCCACCGGCGAGCTGGACGCGGCGACGGCGGCCCGCGTGCTCGAGCTCCTGCGCGAGCGGGCCGGGGCCGGCGCCGGGATCCTGATCGTGACCCACAGCCCGGAGGTCGCGGCCGGCGTCGACCGCGAGATCCGCCTCTTGGACGGGAGGGTCGAGTCATGAGCGAGCAGCTCCCGCTCGTCCGCTGCCGCGACGTCGCCCGCACCTACGGCTCCGGCCCGACGGCGACGGTGGCCCTCCAGGCCACCGACTGCGAGGTCTTCGCCGGCCAGCGCATCGCCGTGGTCGGCCCTTCCGGGTCGGGGAAGTCGACGCTCCTGCACCTGATGGCCGGCCTCGACGATCCCACCGTCGGCGAGGTGAGCTGGCCGGCGATCGGCTCCCGCGACGAGCTCCGCCCCGGGCGCGTGGCCGTGATCTTCCAGGGTCCGAGCCTGCTGCCGCCGCTTTCCGTGCTCGAGAACACGGCGCTTCCCCTGGTCATCGGCGGGATGACCGACCGGCTGGCGCGCGAGGTGGCCCGCGCGGCGCTGTGCACGCTCGAGCTCGAGGAGCTCGCCGACAAGCTGCCCGAGGAGATCTCCGGCGGCCAGGCCCAGCGGGTCGCCGTCGCCCGGGCGCTGGCCGGGGAGCCGACCCTGATCCTCGCCGACGAGCCCACCGGCCAGCTCGACCGGGCCAACGGCGCCGCGGTGGTCGACGTCCTGCTCGCGGCGAGCGAGCACGCCGGCTCGGCACTCGTCGTCTCGACCCACGACCTGACCGTGGCCGAGCGGCTGCCAGGGCGCTGGGAGATGCACAGCGGCGAGCTCGAGATCGATTCGAGGGAGCCGAAGTGGTCGCGCTGAACTGGCTCCGCGGGCTGGTCGCCCATCGCCCGACGCGGCTCGTGGCCACGGCGCTCGGCGTCGCCGTGGGGGTGGCGCTGATCGCCTCGATCGGCACGTTCCTGTCCTCGGCGAACTCGAAGATGACCCAGCGGGCGATCGCCCGGGTGGCGGTCGACTGGCAGGTCGAGGCCCAGCCCGGCGCCCGCCCCGATGCCCTCGTCGGCCAGGTCGCCGCCTTCCCCGGCGTCCGGCGGGCTGTGCCCGTGCGCTTCGCCGGGGCGCCGACCCTCACCGCCACCACCCAGGCCTCGACCCAGACCACGGGCGCCGCGCAGGTTCTCGGGCTCCCGCCCGGCTACGCCGCCGCCTTCCCCGGCGAGCTGCGCCTGCTGTCGGGCAGCCTCGACGGGGTCCTCGTCGCCCAACAGACCGCGTCGAACCTCCACGTGGCGCCCGGTAGCACGATCACCGTCGCCCGCCCCGGCACGGCCCCGACCACCGTCCGGGTCTCCGGCGTGGTCGACCTCCCGTTCGCCGACTCGCTCTTCCAGAGCGTCGGGGCGCCGCCGGGCGCCCAGGCCAAGGCGCCGCCCGACAACGTGATCCTCCTCCCCCGGGCGACGTTCGACATGGTCGAGGCGCCGATCCTCGCCAAGCGGCCCGAGCTGATCCGCACGCAGGTGCACGCCACCCTCTCCCACGCCCTCCCGAGCAGCCCGAGCGCGGCCTTCGACGACGTGGCGGCCCGCGCCCGAAACCTCGAGAGCCGGCTGACCGGGACCGGCCTGGTCGGCGACAACCTGGGAGCCGCGCTCGACACGGCGCGCAAGGACGCCCTCTACGCCCAGATCCTCTTCCTCTTCCTCGGCGTCCCCGGGGCGATCCTCGCCGGGCTGGTGACGGCGCTGATCGCCTCGGCCGGCGCCGATCGGCGCCGGCGTGACTCGGCCCTGCTGCGGACCCGGGGAGCGTCGACGCGGACGCTCGTGCGGATCGCCCTTGCCGAGACCGCGCTCGCCGGTATCGTCGGCGTGGCCGCCGGCCTCGGGGCAGCGCTGTTGATCGGCGAGAGCAGCTTCGGCGCCGCCTCCTTCGGAGCGGGGACGGTGTCGGCCGTCCTCTGGGCGCTCGGAGCCGCGCTCGTCGGTCTGGCCATCGCCGCCGGGTCGATCGCCCTCCCGGCGCTGCGCGACGCCCGCTCGCTGACCGTGGCCGGCCAGCGGCGGCAGGTCGGGCGGACCGGCCGCGGTCCCGTCTGGGCCCGCTACGGGCTCGACTTCGTCTGCCTGGGCATCGCCGGCTTCATCTACTGGCAGGCATCGCAGAACGGCTACCAGCTCGTGCTCGCGCCCGAGGGCGTAGCCCAGGTCTCGGTCAACTGGTACGCGCTGCTCGCGCCCGTGCTCGGCTGGATCGGCGCCGGCCTGCTCGCTTACCGCCTGGCCGACCTCCTGCTCCACGGCGGTCGCCGCCCCCTCACCGCGGCGCTCCGCCCGCTGGCGGGCGAGCTCGCGCCCACCGTGGCCTCGACGATGAGCCGCCAGCGCCGGCTGCTCGCCCGCGCGGTGGCCCTCGTGGCGTTGACCGCCGCGTTCGCCGGCTCGACATCGGTCTTCAACTCGACCTACCAGGCCCAGGCCGAGGCCGACGCCCGCCTGTCCAACGGCGCCGACGTGACCGTGACCGAGTCACCCGGCGTGTCGGTCGGGGCCGCCCAGGGCATCGCCCGGCTGAAGCCGATCCCCGGAGTCGGCTCGGTCGAGCCGCTCCAGCACCGCTACGCCTACATCGGCGCCGACCTCCAGGATCTCTACGGAGTACGCCCGCAGACCATCACCAGCGCCGGCAAGCTCCAGAACGGCTGGTTCCAGGGCGGGACGGCCGCCGGCCTGATGCAGATCATCGCCCGCGACCCGACGGCGATCCTGGTCAGCGCCGAGACGGTCAAGGACTACCAGCTGCATCCGGGCGACACGATCAACCTCCGCCTCCAGAACGGGCGCACCAAGCAGCTCACCACGGTGCCCTTCCACTACGAGGGCGTGGCCAAGGAGTTTCCGACCGCGCCGAAGGACTCGTTCTTCGTCGCCAACCAGAGCTACATCGCCGCCAGGACGGGCTCGGACGCCGTCGGCAGCTTCCTCGTCCAGACCGACGGCACTAGTCCGGCGGTGGTGGCCAAGCGCATCTCCTCGGTCGTCGGCTCGAGCGGGGCGGTGACCGACATCGTCAACCAGCGCCGGGTGATCGGCTCGAACCTCACCGCCGTCGAGCTGTCGGGGTTGACGCGGATCGAGCTCGGCTTCGCCCTGGTGCTGGCCGCCGCGGCGACCGGGCTCGCCCTCGGCCTCGGCTTCAAGGAGCGCCGCCGGACGTTCGCCATCGCCAGTGCCCTCGGCGCCCGGCCCCGCCAGCTCGGCGGCTTCGTCTGGGGCGAGTCGGTGTTCGTCACCGGCGCCGGCCTGATCCTCGGGGCGGTGATGGCGTCGCTCCTGTCGATCACCCTGGTCGACGTCCTGACCGGCGTCTTCGATCCGCCGCCGGACGCACTGTCGATCCCCTGGGGATACCTGCTCGGGGTGGTGGCCGCGGTGGTGGCGACCGTGGTGGCGGCCGGTCTGATCACGTTGCGGGCCCTGCGCCGGCCGGCGATCGAGGAGCTCCGCGACCTCTGACGGGCTAACGCAGGATGCCGGTGTGGCCGATCGAGTAGCGGCCGGGCTGAGGCCAGACGCAGAGCCCGTGGGGGCCGGCGCCGACCTTGATCCGGTGGAGCAGCCGCCCGGTTCGGGTCGAGATCGCGTAGACCTCCCCGTTGTAGCGGCCGGAGAGCCAGAGGATCCGGCCGTCGGCCGAGACGCCGCCCATGTCGGGTGAGCCGCCGCCGGGCAGGCGCCAGGTGCCGACGCGGCGGCGCGTCCGCAACGACAGAAGGCTGATCGTTCCGGCGTTGCGGTTGGAGACGTAGAGCAGGCGCGAGTCGCGGCTCGGGTAGAGGCCGTGGGCCCCGGCGCCGGTCTTGACGAAGGCGAGCTTGCGCCACCGACGGGCGTCGATCAGCCAGACACCACCGCGGGCCATGTCGGCGACGTAGAAGGTCCGGCCGTCGGGGGAGAGCTTGACGTCCTGCGGCATCGCCCCGGCGGCGAGGTCGACCGTCCGGACCACCTTCTCGCGGGCGAGATCGACGACGACGGCCCGCCCGGCGAACTCGCACGAGGCGAGGGCGTAGCGGCCGTCGAAGGTGTAGTCCATGTGGTCGACCCCGGCGCATCCGGGCATGACCAGCGCATGGTGCAGGCGCATCGTGGCAGCGTCGCGGAAGTCGAGCTCGCGGTGGGCCTCGGCCACGACGACGGCGAATCGCCCGTCCGGGGTGAAATAGAGGTTGTAGGGGTCGAGCACCGGAATCGCCCGCCCCGGGCGGCCGGTACGCGGATCGATCGGGGTGAGACTGTTGCCGAGATCGTTGGTCACGTAGAGCGTGCGCAGATCCCACGACGGCGTGACGTGCTGGGGCAGCGCCCCGACGGAGAATCGGCGAACCACCCGGAAGGTCCTCTGGGAGATGACGTCGAGCGTGTTCGACTGGCTGTTGGGGACGTAGACGAGGGCCGGATCGCCGCGGACGACCGGGCTCAGCCGCCCGGGCCGTCCGGCGGCGTAGATGTCGTCGGAGCGCAGGGGCGGCGGGACGCGGCCGGGTCGCGGGGCGCCCGCGACGATCGGACCGGGTGCGGAGGTGCCGGGACCCGTCGTAGCGGTGGGGGCGGTGGGGACGGACGAGCCCCCGCAGGCGGAGAGGACGGCGGCCGCGGCGAGGACGCCCGCCCAGCGCATGCTCCTTCCCGGGTCGGCACGGCGCGGCACCCGGTGATCGTAGGGCGACGCCTGTGAAGGCGGGGTTAGCCCGCGCGGGCGATCCGTCCGCCCCATCGCCCACCATGCCCGGTCCATGCCAACCCTTCTGCGCGCCTGGCAAGAGCAGGCCCTCGAATCGCTCGCCTCCTGGCCGGGCGGCCCCTTCCTGATCTCGGCGGCGCCCGGCGCCGGCAAGACGCGGCCGGCGCTCGAGCTCGCCCGGCGCCTGCTCGCCGCCCGGCGGGCGACCCGAGTCGCCGTGCTCTGCCCGACGACGCCGCTGACGCGCCAGTGGGCCGCCGCGGCAGGTCGCCTCGGCGTGCACCTGGTTCCCGATGCCGCCGGCCCCCGTCCGCCGAGCGACTTCCAGGGCTTTGCGGTGACCTACGCCCGCGTCGCCGCCGACCCGGCGCGCTGGGCACGGGGGATCACCCCCGCCACACTGGTGATCGCCGACGAGGCTCACCACCTCGGTGAGGATCTCGCCTGGGGTCAGGGCTTCGCCCGGGCCTTCCGCGCGAGCTCGCAGTGGCTCCTGCTCTCGGGGACGCCCTTTCGCTCCGACGCGACGCCGATCCCCGGGGTCCGCTATGACGCGAGCGGCTTCGCCGTGCCCGACGTGTCCTACGCATACGCCGAGGCGGTGCGCGACGGCGTCTGCCGGCCGGTGGGGTTCATCACCTACGACGGCACGCTCTCCTGGCGCAGCGGCGACAACGTGATCGAGTCGTCATTCGAGCAGGTGCTCTCGACCCGCGAGGCGAGCCGCCGGTACCGGACGGCGATCTCCACCGAGCTCCCTGATGGCCTGGCGCGAATCCTCGGGGAGGCGCACGACAAGCTGACGGAGCTCCGCGGCGGCGAGCACCGAAACGCCGGCGGGCTCGTCGTGGCCGCCGACGGCGCCCACGCCCGGCGGCTGACGCGGCTGCTCCACGAGTGCACCGGCCGCGCGCCCGTCGTGGTGCTCCACACCGACACCCAGGCGGCGCGCAAGCTGGCGGCCTTCGCCGCGTCGACCGACCCGTGGATCGTCGCCGTCAACATGGTCTCCGAGGGCGTCGACATCCCTCGCCTCCGCGTCGGCGTCTACGCGACGGCGGCCAAGACGCCGTTGATCTTCCGGCAGATCGTCGGGCGCTTCGTCCGCACCAGCCTCGGGCGGGACCCGTCGCCGTCGTGGCTCTACCTGCCGGCCGACCCCGTCCTCCGAGGGCACGCCGCGGCGATCGAGTCGGAGCTCCGCCAGGCCCTACGCGACCGGGAGGCCACCGAGCTCGAGGAGCGCGAGCCGCGGCGGGCGAGCGAGCCGAGCCCGGAGGCGACGTTCATGCCGCTGAGCGCCGACGTCTCCCCCCAGATGACCCTCTTCGGCGGGCCCGCCCCCGCCGCGGCGGCGGGCGCTGCCGCGGTTCTCGAGCCCGTCCCGGAGCCGGTCTCGAGCTTCCAGCGCCGAGCGGCGCTCCGCGAGGAGCGCCACCGGCTCGTCTCCGACGTACGGCGGGCCGGCGGGGGCACCCACCAGGAGATCAACGCCTGGGTCAATCGGGCGCTCGACCTGCGAAGCGTGGAGGACGCGACGGTCGAGCAGCTCAAGCGGAGCGTCGAGCTGCTCGTCGACCGCCTGACGCGGCGGCGGCCGGCCCGGTCTCGGGGGTGACCGGCGCCGTGAGGCGCCGCAGCCGGACGGCAGACGATCACGCCGTACAGCACGAGAAGGATCGGCGCGGCTCACCGAATCCGCGGTCACGTGGCCGGCCGGCGGGCGATCAGCTCGATCTCGACCTGAGCGTCGAGGGGCAGCGAGGCGACGCCGATCGTGGTCCGGGCGGGGGCCGGCTCGGAGAACTGCTCGGCGTAGATCGAGTTCATGGCCGCGAAGTCGGCCATGTCGCGGAGGAACACCGTGCACTTGACGACGTCGTCGAACGACAATCCGGCCGCCTGGAGGACGGCGCCGAGGTTGGCGAAGCACTGCCGCGTCTGGACGTCGATGCCGCCGGTGACGAGGGCTCCGGTCGAGCCGTCGAGCGGCGTCTGGCCGGAGAGGAAGAGCAGTCCACCGGAGTCGACGGCATGCGAATAGGGGCCTACGGCGGCGGCGGCGGCGGCGGGCGCGTTGACGGCGATTCGGGGCATTGGGCTCCTCGAGGGCTTGGGGGGGCGATTCTCAGTCGCGGGCGCTCGCCGGGCGTGGTTCCGCCGGGGCGATGGTCAGCAGGCCGCCACCTTCGTGCTCGACCTGAAGCGTCGTGTGATCGATGTGGTAGCGGCTGTGGAGCAGCGCGGTCAACGCCCAGCAGACCTCGTGGCAGTGGGCGTCGACCTCGGCAAGAACGTGCGCCGAGAGTGCCGGGAAGCCGGAGGTGACCTCCCAGACGTGGAGGTCATGCACCTCGGCCACCCCCGGCAGGGCGGCCATCGCGTTGCCGATGGCGTCGGGATCGAGGCCGCGCGGCGCGGCCTCGAGGAAGACGCGGCCGGAGTCCCGCAGGAGGGCATAGGCCGCGCGGATCATGATCGCCGCGATGATCAGCGAGGCGATGCCGTCGGCCCGGTGGAAGCCGGTGACGATGATCACCGCGCCGGCGACCGCGGTGAAAGCGAAAGCGGCGAGGTCGGTCAGGAGGTGCTGGAACACGCCCTCGACATTCATCGACTGGCGGTTGGCCTTGGAGAGCGTGTACGTCGCGGCGAGGTTGACGACGATCCCGGCGACGGCGACGACGAGGACGGCCGTTCCGCCGACGCGCGGCGGGTCGACGAGGCGGGCGATGCCCTCGTAGACGATCAGCAGCCCGAGCACGAGCAGGGTCGCGCCGTTGAACTGGGCCGAGAGGATCTCCGTGCGCTTGAGCCCGTAGGTCATCGCCCCCTTCGCCGGCTTCGCGGCCAATCTGATCGCCACCAGCGACAGCCCGATCGCCGCGGCGTCGGTCAGCATGTGCGCGGCGTCCGACAGCAGCGCGAGCGAATGCACGACGGCGCCGACGACCACCTCCAGCAGCATGAAGCCGACGATCAGGGTCAGCGCGAGGGTCAGCTTGCCGCGGTCGGCGTCGGCGCTCACGCCGTGCGAGTGCCCGGCCTGGTCGTGCCCGCCCGGGCCGTGGGCGTGGCCGGAGTGGTCGTGACCCTTCAAGCGACAGTCAGTCTAGACGTCGTGGCCGCCGGCTCTGCGGGCGGTCGGCGGTCCGGGCCGAAGCCGCCGGGGCACATACCCCCATAGGGTATACTCCGAGCCATGGTCGGCGACACGCCCGCCGCGCGGGGATACAGCGCGAGCAAGGATCGGCTCCAGCAGCGCCCCCGGCGCATCGAGGGTCCACACGCTCCGGCGCGAGCGCTTCTACCTCGGGCGCAGGCGCTCTGGGGGCAGCTGCCGTGACGGACGGCGGCCCCGGGCCCTTGGATCAGGGCGTACGGTTCCGACGATGACGGTCCGCGACTACTTCCCCGGTCTCGCCGATCTGGTCGCCGTGTCGCGGACGTGGCCCCGCGTCTTCGCCCACGTCCCGACCGACACCCAGCCGATCGCCTTCGAGGATGGCCGCCTGGTCGTGCTGTGCTGCGGCGAGGAGCCCCTCGCCCTCGTACTCGAGAGCGCCGAGCGGATCCCGCGCCTACTCAACCGGCTCCTCGACGGCGACGTCGTGGTGACGAGCGTCGAGGCGCTCGACGCTACCCGCGCCGAGCTCTACCTCGCCCGCGACCTGCTCGCCCTCAAATCGTGGCTCGTCGACTTCGACGTCGGGATCTAGTAGTGGTGCTGCGCTAGCCGGCGGTGATGTAGCCCGCCATGTATCCCGGGTGGGTCATGGCCCAGCCGTTCGCCCCGCTGTCGCAGGGAATCACGCAGACCCACTCGAAGCGCCCGGCCCGGGTGGCGAGGATCGTGTAGGTGTGCACGCCGGGGAGGACGGTGATACTGACACCGGCCGCGGTCGAGGTGATGCTGTGTGGGCTGCCGTCCTCGTTGTCGATCCGCACCAGCTGGGGCTGGCCGACCTTGACGGCGAAGTCGGTCCGCGAGAACGAGTCGTGCATCCGGCCGTCGGGACCGAGCTTGTTCGAGCCGGCGACGCTGAGGGCGATCGGCGCGGTCGGAACGGCGATCGGCGCGGTCGGCGCCGAGATCGGCGCGGCGGCGACCCCCGGGTTCATCATCGCGCCGTGGGTGCCGTTGCTCTGGACGAGGGCCGCCGTCGACATCGCGAGCGCCGCGAGGATCGCCACGGCGGCTAACACCCGGAGGCCGACGCCCGCATTGCGGCGCACCGCGATATCGAACTCCTCCTGCGCTGACGGGTGGGCCGGGAGCGCCGGTGCGCCGACCGGCGGAGGGTGGCTCCCGTTGCTCCCGAGCGACGGATGGGGTGCGACTGGGCTCGACACTGGTGGACCTCGTCTCGGTGCGAATGTGCGGACCCCCCGGAGGCTAGGCCCGACCCGACCGTCCCTCATCGGCATTCCCCCCGGTCGACAGAGCGGAGAACTACGCTCCGGCGTGGGGGTTCCTCCCGGCGGAGGTGGGCCCTACCCGCCGGTTCGCGCCGAGAGCACGACCCCGTCGTCGAGCGGCACCTCGATCGAGGCGTAGCCGCCGCCGGGGGCGGCGACGTACTCCCGGTAGGCGAGGAGGTGCGGATCGTCGGGGCTCATGTCGGCCACGACGAGCGCCCCGGCCCCGAGGCGCGGCTCGAGGAGGCGCAGAACCGGCAGATAGAGATCGTTCCAGCCGTCGAGGAAGAGCAGGTCGATCCCGCCGCCGCCCCTCAGCGTCTCGAGCGCATCACCCTCGCGGATTTCGACGAGATCGTCGAGACCGGCCTCGGCCAGGTTCAGTCGCGCACACGCCGCCTTCTCCGGTTGGAGCTCGGTCGTCACGACCGACCCCGCGCCGAGGTCGCGGACCGCGGCGGCCAGATGGATCGTCGAGACGCCGAGCGACGTGCCGAACTCGACGATCCGCCGGGCGCGCCGCCCGACCGCCAGCACGTAGAGCAGTTCGCCCACCTCGCTGGCCACGGCGATCGGAGCGCCGGAGTAGAGCGCGGCTCGCGCCGCACCGTAGACCTTGGCGCCGAGCTCGGCCTCCCGCGCCTGGAGGCGCCGCTTCCCCGGCTCGTCCTCGGCGACCCCGAGGCGGCGCAGCCGCTCGAGCACGGCCACCACGGCCGGGGATCGCAGGCTCGAGGCCGGCGACAGGACCCGGTGGCCCAGGCGCCGGGCGTGACCGTCGCACTCGACCGGGGCCGTCCGCGGCGGGTAGGTCACGCCGCCGCTACAGAATCGGCAGGTACCGGTCGAGCTCCCACCGGGTCACCTGGACCCGGTAGTCGTCCCACTCCTGGCGCTTGATCTCGACGTAGCGGTTGAAGGTGTGCTCGCCGAGCGTCCGGAGGGCCAGCTCCGACTCGGCGGTCAGCTCGATCGCCTCGCCGAGCGTCTCCGGCAGCTGCTCGATCCCGAGACGCCGGCGGTCGTCGGGCGACAGGTGGTAGAGGTTCTTCTCCATCGGCTCGGGCAGCTCATAGCCCTTCTCGATGCCCTCGAGCCCGGCCTGCAGGAGGGCGGCGAAGGTCAGGTAGGGGTTGCACGCCGGGTCCGGGCAGCGCAGCTCCATCCGCGTGGCCTGCTCCTTGCCCGGGTGGTAGAGCGGCACCCGCACGAGCGCTGACCGGTTGCGCCGCGACCAGGCGACGTAGACCGGCGCCTCGAACCCGGGGACCAGGCGCTTGTAGGAGTTGACCCACTGGGCGAAGATCGAGGAGATCTCCCGCGCGTGACGGAGCTGCCCGGCGATGAAGGCCTTGCCCACGTCGGAGAGGAAGTACTGATCGTCGGCGTCGTAGAAGGCATTGCGCCCGTCGGCGAACAGCGACTGGTGCGTGTGCATGCCCGACCCGTTCTCGCCGAACAACGGCTTCGGCATGAAGGTGGCGTGCCAGCCGTACTTCATCGCGTATTCCTTGACCGTGATCCGGTAGGTCATGCAGTCGTCGGCCATCTTCAGGGCGTCGGCGAAGCGCACGTCGATCTCGTGCTGGGAAGGGCCGACCTCGTGGTGGCTGTACTCGACGTGGATGCCGAGCTGCTCGAGGGCCAGCACGGTCTCCCGGCGCACGTCGGAACCCGCGTCCAGCGTCGTCAGGTCGAAGTAGCCGCCCTGATCGAGCGCCTCGGTGGTCTTGTTGTCGCGGAAGAGGAAGTACTCGAGCTCGGGGCCGACGTTGAACAAGTCGAAGCCCATCCCCTGGGCCCGGTTGAGGGCGCGGCGCAGGATGTGGCGGGGGTCGCCCTCGTAGGCCGTCCGCTCCGGGGTGAGGACGTCGCAGAACATCCGCCCGACGCCCTGCTCCTCGGGCCGCCACGGGAGGACGGCGAATGTGCTCGGGTCGGGCATGGCGATCATGTCCGACTCCTCGATCGCGTTGAAGCCGGTGATCGACGAGCCGTCGAAGCCCATGCCGCCCTCGAAGGCGTCGACCAGTTCCTCGGCGTTGATCGAGAACGACTTCAGCTGACCGAGAATGTCGGTGAACCAGAAGCGGATGAAGCGGACCTTGCGCTCATCGACGATCGCCTGCACGTCGGCCGCGGTCTTCGGAGTGTCCTTCACCGGTCGGAGCCTAGAACATGCGTCGTTGCGGCGCGGTGATCTCGCCCGGATGGTCGGAGGCGACTGGACCGACGGTCCCGCGCCGGCGCGGGCCTCAGACGGCCAGCCAGCGCTGGGCCCAGGCGCGGAGCTCGCCGACCGCGGGACCGAGGGCGAAGCCCATCCGGGTCAGGCTGTACTCGACGCGGACCGGCCGCCCGGCGTAGACGGTCCGCTCGACGAGGCCGCGCGCCTCGAGCTCCTTGAGCCGGTCGGAGAGCATCCGGTCCGACAGCTCCGGGACCGCCGCCGCGAGCTCAGAGAACCGCAGCGCCCCGGCCTGGAGCAGGATGGCCAGGATCGCGCCCGTCCACCGGCGGCCGATCAGCTCGACGGCCTCGTGGTAGTGCGGGCAACAACCGGGGGACGACTGGCTCTCTCCTGCGGGGTAAGACGCCATCAGGGGCTGATGCTACGCGGCTCGGAGTGTCCTTGACTCCTCGACCGACCCGTCGATCGGCACCTCGCCGGCCACGTTGATCATCGCCGTGAAGCTCTCGATCGACAGGTAGGCGATCGCCTCGATCAACTGCTCGTCGCTCCACCCGGCCTCACGGGCCTCCTCGTGGAGATACATCGGCGGGCCGCCGTGGCCGGCGACGACTGCCTTCAGGTAGCGCAGCAGCGCCGCCTGCTTCGGCTCGCCGGAGTCGAATTCCCGGGCCGCCGCGACCTCGTCGAGGCCGAGCCCCGACGACCGCGCCGTCCGGCTGTGGAGGGCGAGGCCGGGCTCCGAGCCGTAGTGCTCGGCCACGGCCAGCGAGATCCGCTCGAGCGTCGGCAGCATCAGCTTTCCGCGCCGCAGCTCCGAGCGAAACCGCGCGTAACCGCGTAGTGCGGCCGGGGAGCCGGCGAGCACGCCGAGGAAGTTCGGCAGCTGTCCTCCGGTGGCGAGGGCACCACGGAGCACCGGCACCGAGCCCTCCGGGGCGGTCAGGTCGTCGTGGATCTGGAACCTGCTCATCGTTGTTTTCATCACAGCCCGCTTTGTAGTCGGATCGGCCGCTTTACCTCTCGCCATCCACTTACGATTGATAAGTGTACTTGGATCATCGGCGGCCCGCAAGTGCCGCTGATGGGCCATTCGTCCGCGCGATCCAGCGGTGACCCGGCCCCTTGGCGGCTGACTCGGCCCGGCGACCGCGTGGGACAGAGGCCGATCGCCCTGCCGCGTCACTACCCCCTCCTGCGCCGAGCCAACCCGGCGGGTTCGGCCGTGACGGCCGATCAGCGCCGCTGCGCGGGCGCGGCCGATCAGCGCGGCAGCGCGGGCGCGGGCGATCAGCGCGGCAGCGCGGGCGCGGCGGGGGCTGGGGCGCTCAGTGCGTGACCGGCGCTCACCCGGTTGGGCAGCGGTGCGCTCTTTGCCGTTGCGGCCGCCATCAGCGCCATCATCAGACCGAACACGACAGCCCAGGCCGCGAGCCGGTCGGGCCGCGCGCCGAGGCCGGGCGCCCGGCGGCGTGGACGGTCGCGCGGCAGGGGATCGAGACGGCGCGGCGGCGGTGACTCGGGCTCCGAATGTAGCTGGCGGGCCGAGGTACCGGCGATCGCCTGTCCGCGGATCCGCACCGTCCGACGCGAGACGTCGGGCTGCCCGGCGGCGCGTCGCCGCTCCAGCGGCTCCCGGAGGTGCTCGACCTCGGTCCACCATGCTCGCCCCTCGGCTTGCGGCATCAACGTCTCCCTCTCGATGCTTACGGGGTTAGCTGACGGGCTCGCGCCGAAAAGAGCTGCGCTACGCACGGATGCGATTCGCCCCAACACCTGGGTCCCCCGCTCCCCGCCCCAACGGCGGGGACTCAGCGGTGCGGCCATCCTAACCGGTGAACCGGCGAAACACCTGCAATTCGCGTTGCAACCAGGCTGAGTTGCAGGAAATTGCGGAGTTACTGCGACGGGCGCCGGCTGCGGCGCTCAGCGGCCGGCTACGGCCCCGACGAAATCGGCCACGTTCTTGGCGTCGTTGCCCTGAAAGAGAAGCGCCGGCATCTGCCCCCTGCCCCGGGCGCGGCCGTGGGCGATCGCGTCGGTCACCAGGGCCGCCGGCGGGCGCAGGATGTCGAGATTGGGTCCGACCCGGCCGACCGCCCGTGCCGCCCGGAGGGTATGGCAGGTCGCGCAGCGGCTGGCGAACAGCTCGCGACCGGCCGTCTCGCCGGCATTAAGCGTGACCCCGGAGGGGCCGGTCCGGGCCTTGTGCTCGCCGTTGGACACGCTGACCAGCAAGGGCACGCCGAGGCCGGCGGCGAAGACGGCGACGACCGCCGACGCGCGGACGCGCCGGCCGATCCGGCCCTCGGTGTGCAGCGTCGCGCGGACGCCGGCCGGGCCGCCGCGGAGCGCTACGAAGAAGACGGCCAGCCCGAGCACGACCCAGAACGCCGTCGCGGCGATGATCACGGGCGCCAACATATCCGATGCGCCAGACTTCCGACTGTGCCGGTGGATGCCAATACGTCCGGGCCCCATACGGCGGGCGAGGTCTGGGCGCGGGGCGCGCTCGAGGCGCTGCTCGCCGGGCGCTTCACGCCGCGGGCGAGCGCCGCCTTCGTGACCGCGTCGTGGGCGCGGAGCGCCGAGGTCCGCACGGCTCGGCCCGAGCTGGCGGCGCAGAGCCGGCGCTGGCTGGCCGCCGGGGCCCTCCTCTGGCTCACGCTCGCCGCGGCGCGCATCGCACCGTTCCGCCGGGCGGCGCCCGCGGGTCTCGCCTGGTGGGCAGCGACCGGCGTGATGCTCGACTGGCACCTCGGCATGTTCGAAACCGACGACGGCCGCCCCCGGCCGCTCGGACTCGCCGACGCCCTCACCCTCGGCCGCGCCTGGCTCGTGCCGGTGGCCTTCGCCGCGCCCGTGCCCCCCGTCCTCCTCGCCGGCGCCGCCAGCGACGTCCTCGACGGCCTCTGCGCGCGGCGGAGCGAGCCGACCCGGGCCGGCCGCGACCTCGAAGGCCTGGTCGACACGTGCTTCACCGTCGCGGCGCTCGCCGGCCTCCGCCGCGCCGGCCGCATCGGGCCGACCCCGGCCCGCGCCGAGGCGCTCCGGCAGGGGGCCGGCTTCGCCTACGCGCTCTACGCCTACTTCGCCCGGGCCGAGCCGCCCGATCGCCGGCTCGTCGGAGCCGCCCGCGGGAGCACCGTCATGCGTGTCGGCGGCCTCGTGGTCGCCGCCGGTGGCCGCCGCCGGCTCGGCGACTGGCTCGTCGCGGCGGGCTGCGCCGTCAGCCTCGGGCTCCTCGTCCGCTCGGCCGCCGCCCGGTAGGCCAGGCGCGTGCCCCGTAGCCAGCTCGATCCGGGCAGGCGCACGTACACCCGCCGGCTGCGCCGCTCCTCGGCGGCGACGAGCCGCTCGAGCAGCACGGACTGGCCGAGCCCGACCAGCAGGCAGCCGAGCGTGACCCGCAGGCCGGCGTCCCAACCCCCGAGGGCACCGACGGGAACGCTGAGGCCGACAACGGCGAGCGGGGCCTGCCAGAGCGGCG
Organism: Solirubrobacteraceae bacterium; assembly: GCA_051001735.1. Classification (GTDB taxonomy): domain Bacteria; phylum Actinomycetota; class Thermoleophilia; order Solirubrobacterales; family Solirubrobacteraceae; genus Palsa-513. The sequence continues at coordinate 5,842 of JBPCNA010000159.1, read as the reverse complement.
TCGGCTCGCCGCCCGCCGGCTCCTCGACCGCCAGCGGACGGCTCCGGGCGATCGCGCGGCGCAGGCCGCGCGGAGCCAGCCAGCCGATCAGGACGGCGACGATGGCGAGCTGGCCCGCGGTGCTCGACGGCATGCGTGTGCTCTGGGCGGTCAGGGCGAGGATGACGACCGACCCGACCGCGCCGCACGCCACCAGCGCGAGCCCTTCGGAGCGAAGCCGCTGCCGGTAGGTGAAGCTCATCCCGCCAAAGTACACCGGCCTCTCCCGCCGCCCCCGGCGATCGCCTACGATCGAGGGCCGATCCCGCGAGGAGGGCCGGTGCCTTCACGGCGCATCGAGGACGACGACCACCAACCGCACCCGCCGCCGCCGCCGCGGCGGTCCGGTCGCGGAGAGGGCGTGCACCCCGCCGCGACGTCGATCCCGGTGCGCCTGACCCGCTACGGCCTCCCAGCGGGGATTCTGGTCGCCGGCGTGATCGCCGCGCTCGTCGTGCCCGGGGAGACCGGCGTCGACGCGCTGGTGGGACTCGTCGGAGTCTGCGCCTGCGTCGTCCTCTTCAACCTCCTGCTCCGGCTCGGCGCCAGCGGCGACGGCGATCGCGTGCGCGAGGCCACGGCCCGCGAGTTCTACGACGAGCACGGCCGCTGGCCCGACGATCGCCGGCCCGCCAAATAGTCCACTTCGAGATCGTCGGCCAAGGCTGGTCGCGGCTGCTGAAGGCCGTCTCATGACGGCCCGCGCGCGGCGGGCCCCCGCGGCCGGACCCTGCCGCGTCGAGCGGTACCGTTTGACGCCGACGAATCCAGCCGGCCCCGGATGCCCCCAGCCCCGCCAGCGCAACCGCGACGCAACGGATGGAGATCACCATGCCCAGCGCTCCTCAGCTGCTCCCGACCCAGATCGACCAGGGCGCCGCCCCCGGCCTCACCTACCGGCTCGAGGGCGAGCTGGTGCCCGTGCTGCACATGGCGCTCGACGGCCGCACTCCGGTGTACTTCGAGCATCACGTCCTGCTCTGGAAGTACCCGTCGATGCAGATCGGGCTCCACCCCCTGAAGAAGGGCCTCAAGCGGCGCGTGTTCGGCGGCCTGCCGCTGCTCCTCTGCGAGGCCCAGTCGGCGGGAGAGATCGCCTTCAGCCGCGACGCTCCCGGCCACATCGTCGCCCTCCACCTCGAGCACGGTCACGGTATCGTCGTCCGCGAGCACCAGTTCCTCGCCGCCACCGGCAACGTCCAGTACGACTTCAGCCGCATCAAGGGCTTTGCCAACGTGCTCTACGGCGGCGGCTTCTTCGTCGACCACTTCCTCGCCGGCGACCACGAGGGGGTCGTCTGGGTCCACGGCTACGGCAACGTCTTCGAGAAGCACCTCGACGCCGGCGAGACGATCGATATCGAGCCGGGGGGCTGGGTCTACCGCGACCACACCGTCGAGATGGCCCAGCAGGCCTACGGCTTCAAGACCGGCCTCCTCGGCGGGGGCGGCAACCTCATCTTCAACCGCTTCACCGGGCCGGGCCGGGTCGGATTGCAGAGCGCCTACTACCACCCGCCCGCCACCGAGAACAACAGCTCGGGCGGCGGCGGCATCGGCCGCCTCGTCGGCGGGCTGCTCGAGTGACGCCGCCACCCCCCGGGCACCTGGCCGCCCACCCGCTGCCGCCGGGGATCCTCGGCGCCCTCGGCCTCGGCGGCTACCAGCTGCTCGCGGAGATCGCCGGCATCGGCGTCGGGCGCCTCGGCGAGCAGGCGTTCCTCCTCGCCGCGGCCGACGCCGACCCCGCGGTTCCCGACCCGGGCACCCAGATCTCGCTCCACCATCAGCGCCTCCGCGACGAGCGCGAGTTCGCCGCCTGGACCCAGCTCGCCGCCCAACTCGGCTACCTGCGCCTCTCCGGCTACCGCCTCGCCCTGGAGCGCGACGGCGTGCGCAGCCACCTCCGCCTGGTCGACCCGGCCACCGGACGCATCGCCGCGCGGATCCCGTCCCGCCACGGCGGGCGCCTCGGCCTCAAGGGGCCGGCCACCGCGCCGCGCCTGCTCGCGCTGCTGCGCGGGCTTCCGCCCGCCGGGCCGCCGGCCGATGCCCACGGCGATCCCGAGCTCCTGCGCCAGGTGATTCTGGCGCTCGCGCTCCAGGAAGAGCAGATCGGGGCCGCCGATGCCGTCGAGCTTGCCGATCGCGCCGTGGCGCTCGCCCTCGCCAGCCCCGACCTCGACCCCCCCGCGGCCCTGACCGCCGCCCGGCTCGAGGCGGGATAGGCCGCGATGACCGGCGAGGACGTCCGCCGGCTGCTCGCCGAGCTCGACGGGGTGACCGGCGACGAGTGGCTGCTCCGCGGCGACGAGCTCGCCAACGCCAACTGCAAGGCGATCCGCCGCGACCAGGTCCCCGAGGCCGAGCGTGCGGCGGCCGACCGCTGGGTGGAGAGCCACCGCGGTCGGATGGTCCCCCACCGCGAGGGCGGCGGCCGCCTCCACGTCTACTACGAGGTCTCGCTCAAAGAGCTCTGGCCGCCCCGCTCGGCCTGACCGGGGCCATTCCGCCGGCCGTCGAGCGGCGGCTGCGCCACCGGTCGAAGGGCCACGGCGATGGGGATCAGCGCACCGATGACGATCTGTAGGTAGAACGACGTCATGACGGCGCCGATCGTCGTCGCCGGAGAGGCGCTCTACGACCTCGTCGCGGGCGCGGGCGGCAAGCTCGCGGGCCACCCCGGCGGCGGTCCCTTCAACACCGCCCGGACGATCGGCCGCCTCGGGCAGCCGGTGGCGTTCCTCGGCCGGATCTCGACCGACGGCCTCGGCCGGACGCTCGAGCAGCGGCTCCGGGACGACGGCGTCGACCTCGGCGGCGTCGTCGCCACCGACGCGGCGACCACGCTGGCCATCGCCGACGTCGATCCCGACGGCGTCGCCCGCTACCACTTCCACCTGGCCGGCACCTCGGTCCCCGGCCTGACCGTCCAGGCGGCGCTCGCGGCGCTCCCGGCCACCGTCGGCGCGCTCCATGTCGGCACCCTCGGGCTCGTGCTCGAACCTCTGGCGGCGGCGCTCGAGGCGGTCGTCGAGGAGCTCGCCGGCCGGACCATGGTGACCGTCGATCCCAACTGCCGCCCTGAGGCGATCGACGATTCGGACGGCTACCGCGCCCGCCTCGACCGCATCCTCGCGCGCAGCCACCTCGTCAAGGTCAGCGAGGAGGACCTCGCCTGGCTCCGGCCCGGGGCCCCGCCCCTCGAGGCGGCGCGCGGGCTGCTCGAACGCGGGCCGACGGTGGTTCTCCTGACCTGCGGCCCCGCCGGCGCGGTGGCGATCGGCGCGGGCGGCGCGGTCGCGGTGGCCGCCCCGGAGGTCCGGGTGGTCGACACGATCGGCGCCGGCGACGCCTTCGCCGGGGGCTTCCTCGCCTGGTGGCACTCGCGCGGCCTCGACCGCCGCGATCTCGCCCGCCACGACGTCGTCGTCGAGGCGACCGAGTTCGCCGTCGCGGTGGCCGCGCTCACCTGCGAACGCGCGGGCGCCTCGCCGCCGTCGTTCCTCGCCGGCGCCGGAATGCTCGCGGCGGCCGCGATCGGGCACCTCCCGGTCTGACCGGCGGGTACCACCGGTCCAGGCGTTGTCGGCCAGTGGGCCAATGACCCGGAGGCTTGGGGCCCGTACGCTCGGACGATGCGCGGCGCCCTCTCCCCCCAGATCGTCGCGCTCGGCGGCGGCGGCTTCTCGATGGAGGCCGGCAACCCGCTGCTCGACGACTACGTGCTCGGCGTGACCGCCAAGGAGCACCCCCGCGTCTGCTTCCTGCCCTCGGCCAGCGGCGACGCCGACCACTACATCGTCCGCTTCTACCGAACCTTCGACGCCGGGCGCTGCCAGCCGTCCCACATCTCCCTCTTCCGCCGCGAGCCGGGCGCCCCCGACCTGCGCGCCCACCTCCTCGCCCAGGACGTGATCTACGTCGGCGGCGGCAGCGTGGTCAGCCTCCTCGGCGTCTGGCGGGCCCACGGGATCGACGAGATCCTGCGCGAGGCGTGGGCCTCGGGGGTCGTCCTCTGCGGCGTTAGCGCCGGCTCGCTCTGCTGGTTTCGCGAGGCGGTCAGCGCCTTCCACGGCGAGCCGACCCGCGTCACCGGGCTCGGCTTCCTGCCGTGGAGCAACACCGTCCACTACGACGGGGAGCGTGACCGCGACCGCGCCTACCGCGGCTTCCTCGTCGACGGGCTGTGCGCCGGCTACGCGGCCGAGGACGGCGCCGCGCTCCATTTCGTCGGCGAGCGCCTCGCCCGCGTCGTCAGCTCGCGGCCGAAGGCCAGGGCCTACAGGATGAGGGCAGTTCGCGGGCGCGTGGTCAGGACGGCCCTGCGCACCACCTATCTCGGTCTGGCCGGCGTGCAGCCGGCCGCCGAGGTCCCCGGCTCGACGCTCGAGTCCGGCCCCGCGCAGGTCTCGCCGCCCGCCGGCACCCTGGCGTCGGCGGCCGGCCCTTGATGGTCGGCGAGAGGACGGCGCGGATCGTCGCGATCGGGGGCGGCGGCTTTGGATCCGGGGCGCGCGATCGAGCGCTCGACGCCTACGTCGCCGAGCTCGCCGGTCCCGGGAATCCGCGGATCTGCCTGCTGCCGACGGCGAGCGGCGATCCCCACGAGCAGATCAACCGCTTCGACGCGGCGTTCGGCCGGCTCGGCTGCCGCACCTCGCACCTCTCGCTCTTCCGGCTCGGCGACCGCCCCGTCGCCGTGCGTCAGCATCTGCTCGAGCAGGACGCGATCTACGTCGGCGGCGGCAGTCTCCTCAACCTGATCGCCATCTGGCGCGCCCACGGACTCGACCGGATCCTCGAGGAGGCCTGGCGGTCGGGGATCCTCCTCTGCGGGGTCAGCGCCGGGTCGATGTGCTGGTTCGAGGCCGGGATCACCCGCTCGCACGGCAAGCCCCGGGCGAGCGGCGGCCTCGGCTTCCTCACCGGGAGCAACTGCGTCCACTACGACGCGGATCCTCCCCGGCGGCCGAGCTTCCACGACAACATCCGCCGGCGAGGTATCCCCGCCGGCTTCGGCGTCGACGACGGCGCCGCCCTTGTCTTCGCGGAGGGCGAGCTCGCCGAGGTCGTGACCGCCCGCCCGGCGGCCGGCGCCTGCCGCGTCGAACTCGTCGAGCACCGGCTGGTCGAGACGCGGCTCGAGGCGCGCCTGCTCGTGCCGCCCGAACGTGACCGGGGCGACGACGATCCGGCGCTCGGCGAACTGCAGGATCTCCGCTCGGCCGGCCGCCCCTCACTCGGGCTGCGGCGCTAGGCAGGCCTCCTCGTCGGGTCGCCGGTCGCCGGCGGCGACCGGGCGCCGCCGCGCCGCGTCGTCCGCGGCGGGGCCGTAGTAGCCGCGGCCGTCCCAGGCCCCGTCCGGGTCGGGGTCGGCATCCGCGTCCGCGTCCGTGTCCGCGGTCGGGCGGTCACGCAGCGATCGAATGTGGACGAGGCCTACGGAGACAGCGGCGACCAGGGCCGGACCGACACTCAGGAGCGTCTCCTCCACGGGCACGCCGGCGATATGCGCCAGAACGACTACGACCACGGCGGCGCCGGCGTCAGACGGCCGGTCCGGGGGCGGTCGCCGCGGCGGCTTCGGCTTCGACTTCCTCGGCCGCGGCGGACATGCGGCGAGAGCGGCGGCACCGGCCGAGCACCGCGCCGACGACGACCAGGGCGACCAGCGTCGCTCCGACTGGGCTCCGCAGGCGCTCGATCGTCGCGCCGGCCTGGCGCGTGGCACCGGCCCAGCTGCCGTCGCCGTAGGTCGGGCGCGCATAGGCCGGCGGCGGCTCCTCGGGCTTCTCGGAGG
>JBPCNA010000158.1:0-22015 GCA_051001735.1 Solirubrobacteraceae bacterium | reverse complement strand
AGGGGGTGGATCCTGCCGGACGGATCAACCAGGAAGATGGTGGCGGCGGCGGTTGCGGCGGCGTGGCCGCCGCGGTAGGCGACCAGGCCGTAGGGGTCGCTCTCGATCCGGTTCGGCTTCGCCGCGCCGGCGCCGCGGTCGGGGTTGTGGGTCGCCTCGTAGGCGGCGAAGTCGGTGATCGACCGCTCGGCAGGGCTTCCGGCCGCGGCGAGGACGAGGCGCCCGAGCTGGCGGCCGCCCACGCCGAACCGGTTGGCGCCCCTGGCGTCGATGTGGGTGTCCTGGACGACGACGGCCAGCCGGTTGCCGACGGCGACGACGTCGGCGGGGCCGCTCGCCTGCTGCCCGTCGGCCGAGGCGACCGACGGGAGGCCGCCGACCACCGTCGTCGTCCGGCCCCCCTGGATGCGGAGGACCGACCCGGTCGGGCCGAGGCAGATCGGCTGCTTGGTCTCGGCGTCGGTCGCGCACGGGGCGCAACCGCCGTTGCCGGCGTCGGCCACGTAGAGGGCGCCGTCAGCGGCGACGCTCAGCTGGCGCGGGTTGGCGAGCCCGCCGGCGACGACCGTGAGGCGGGGCGCGGGCGCGGCGCCCCGCCGCACCCGGCGAGGAGAACGGCGGCCGCGGCGACGAGGGCGCGAGCCGATAGGTGCAAGGAGGACACGAAGCTCGATTCCGTTCGACGTCGCCGCCGGACGCCGCCGCGGCGCGACGGGGCGCTGATCGTCGGCGACGTCCGCGGCGAGCGGCAGCCGCCGCGTCCGGGCGAGGCCACCCACTCGGTCGTCGTGCGCGTCGAGGACGCCCGCGCCCACTGCGAGCAGGCGCGCGAGCACGGCGCCCGCATCCTTCAGGAGCCGACCGACTTCGACTACGGCGAGCGCCAGTACTCAGCCGAGGATCCGGCCGGGCACCAGTGGACGTTCTCGGAGACGCTGGCCGACGTGGCGCCCGAGGAATGGGGCGGCATCTCGGTGGCGCGGGACTGACGGCGTCGAGCACACCCCGATCCCGAGGTTCTCCTGCGTGACCTCGACCTGACGAGCCTCGACGACTGACGATCAGCCGGCGGCGATGGCCGCGGTCACCGTGGGCGCGCCGCGCAACGTCTGGAGCACCACGCAATTGCGCTCAGTCAGCTTGAGCAGGGTGGCGAGCTGCTCGTCGTCGGCGTCGGGGGCGGTCGGGTCGAAGCGGAACCGGTCCTCGCTGAAACCGACCGGCGCGGTGCGGTCGATGCCGAGCGCCCCGCGGAAGTCGAGGTCGCCATCGGCGACGATCGTCCCGGCGTCAACGCGTATCTCGAGCGCCGCGGCCACCGCGGAGCGTGACGCCGACGCGGGCGACGAGCGCCTCGAGCAGCATGTCGCCCGAGCACAGGAGGGTCCCGTCGCCGCCGGTGGCGGGATGGACCCCGGCCCGCGCCAGCGCAACGCTCGGTCTGGACGGTGCAGGCCAGGTCGTCGTCGAGCGTTCCGGTGGCGCTGAGCGTGATGCGCGCGGCCTCCGGGCTCTCGCGGTAGCGCTCCTTGAGCGGCGCCTGGAGGGCGCGCAGCGCGTCGCGATCCCTGGACGCAGGCTAGCGCCCCGGAGCGCTTCGATACGATCGGCCGACGGGCGACGACAAGGAGCGCTGGCATGACAATCGGTCCTGGGTCGCATTGGCTGTGGCCGACCCCAATCGGGCTGCACCGCTATGCCGGGGCCGCCGTTCTCAATCCCCTGCTGGTCGGCGCCTTCGCCGCGGGGCGGGAGGCGCAGCGTAAGAAGCGGGGCGAGGAGCCGCGGCCGTTCTTCGCGAGCGACGACGACCTGCTCCACCGGGTGAAGCTCGACGAGTGGCAGGATTTCATCGGGTTCCTCGTGGCCAGCCTCGGCGAGACGGCGAGGTTCGCCAACCAGGACGCCTGGGGCGGCCAGACGATGGAGCTGCAGGTCGGCATCCAGGGGATGTGGTTCCAGACGAGCCGGGCGGGCGCGTTCCACGACGTGCACACGCACGGGAACTGCTCGTGGTCGGCCGTGTACATCGTCCAGATCGACGAGCCGGAGCACCGGGTGGGGCATCCGGTCTACGGCGCGGCGAACGGCGTGACCCGCCTCTACGGCCCCCACTTCGCCACCCTCGGGGGCGCCTTCGTCGACGTCGGCAACGCCTATCTCCAGCCGCCGCACGTCGACATCGAGCCGGTGCCGGGGCAGCTGCTGCTGTTCCCGTCGTGGCTCGCCCATCAGGCCCTGCCGTACGACGGCGAGAAGGAGCGGATCATCATCTCCTTCAACGCGAGCCTCCACGGGGCCGAGGGCGACCAGCTGCACGGCTACAGCGCCGTCTGACTTGCCGCACGTGGCGGCGCGGCCGGGGCTCGGCGGCCGCTACGACCAGTCGGCGGCGGCGGCGCCGTCGTCCGGGCCGACGCCGTCTTCGGGGCTCGTCGCGATGCGGTCGGCGTCGTCGCGGCGCCCGAGGTCCTCGTAGGCGATCACGAGGTTGTTGCGGGTGTTCTGCGTGTTGGCGTGGTCGGCGCCGAGGGTGCGCTCGAGGTCGGCGAGCAGCGGCTCGTAGACGGCGATCGCGTCCTCGGTGCGGCCGGTGTCCTGGTAGGCGTTGGCGAGGCTCTGGCGGCTGCCGAGCGTGTTGGCGTGGTCGGCGCCGAGGATCCGCTCCTGGTCAGCGACCAGGGGCTCGAGCACCGGGATCGCGTCCTCGGTGCGCCCACCGAGGTCGTAGGCCTTGGCGAGGCTCTGGCGGCCGCGGAGGGTGTGGGGATGCTCGGCGCCGAGGCTCCGCTCGCGGTCGGCGACCAGGGGCTCGAGGATCGCGATCGCGTCGTCGTGGCGCTTGGCGGACTGGTAGGCGTGGGCGAGGTGGCCGCGGGTGGCGAGCGTGTCGGGGTGGTCGGCGCCGAGGACCCGCTCGAGGTCGGTTATCAGCGGCTCGAGGATCGTGACGGCGTCGTAGGTGCGCCCGGCCGCCTGGTAGGCGTTGGCGAGGTTGCCGCGGCTGGCGAGCGTGTCGGGATGGTCGGCGCCGAGGATCCGCTCGCGGTCCTCGAGCAGCGGCTCGAGGATGGCGATCGCGTCGCCGGCGCGCCGGGCGGCCTGGTGGGCGCCGGCGAGGTTGTCGCGGCTGGCGAGCGTGTCGGGATGGTCGGCGCCGAGGATCCGCTCGCGCTCGACGAGCAGCGGCTCGAAGATGGCGATCGCCTCCTCGGTGCGCCCGGCGTCCTGGTAGGCGTTGGCGAGGTTGTTGCGCGTGTTGAGCGTGTTGGGGTGCTCGGCGCCGAGGATCCTGTCGCGGTCGGCAAGCAGCGGCTCATAGATCGTGATCGCCTCCTGGGTGCGCCCGGCGGCCTGGTAGGCGTTGGCGAGGTTGTTGCGGGTGAGGAGCGTGGTCGGGTGCTCGGCGCCGAGCGTCCGCTCGTGGTCGGCGAGCAGCGGCTCGTAGATGGCGATCGCATCGCCGGCGCGTCCGACGACCTGATAGGCGTTGGCGAGGTTGCCGCGGGTGCTCAGCGTGTTGGGATGCTCGGCGCCGAGGACGCGCTCGAGGTCGGCGAGCAGCGGCTCGAAGATGGCGATCGCGTCGGTTGTGCGCCCGGCGGCCTGGTAGGCGTTGGCGAGGCTGCCGCGGTTGGCCAGCGCGTCGGGGTGCTCGGCACCGACGATCCGGGCGCGGTCGGCGAGCAGAGGCTCGAGGATCCCGATCGAGTCGTTGGTGCGCCCGGCGGCCTGGTAGGCGTTGGCGAGGTTCCCGCGGATCAGGAGCGTGTTGAGGTGCTCGGCGCCGAGGATGCGCTCGAGGTCGGCGAGCAGCGGCTCGAGCGCGCCGATCGCGTCCCGCGTCCGCCCGGCGGCCTGGTAGGCGTTGGCGAGGTTGTTGCGGGTGAGGAGCGTGTTGGGGTGCTCGGCGTCGAGGTTTCGCCGCTGATCGGCAAGCAGCCGCTCGAGGATGGCGATCGCGTCCTGGGTGCGCCCGGCCGCCTGGTAGGCGCCGCCCTTCTGTGGAGAGTCCGGCTTGCTCATGTTCACGCTCCGGCTTCAAAGATCAGATCGACGACGATCACGCTAGCCGCCCGGTGGGAAACCCTACGCCAGGAGCGGCGGCGCCCTGTGGCGGGCTACGGCCGGCGGTCCTCGGCGGATGACCAGACGTACTGACGACCGGTCAGGCGAGGGCGGCGAGGCCGATGGTGACGTGGACGGCGATTTCGCCCGGGGCTTCCCCGCGCGAGAGGATCGCCGCGGCCTGGGCGAGGGTGTCGGCACGATGTTCGGCGGGCATGGCGGCGATCCAGCTGATCGAGGCGAGGTAGTCGAGAAGCTGCTCGGCCGTGACCGCCTGGCGGGTCGTGACCCGGACCTCCCACGGTGCGCTCCAACCGCCGGAGCCGCCGAGCGCTTCGCGCCAGGACGGTCCGTCGTAGTGGGGGTGCGGGGGACGGAGCCCGTTCATGAGCCTGCCGAGGTCGTGGGCCCAGGGCGCGTCGCCCCAGTCGGGGGCAGTGTGAATCACGGCGAGGCCTCCGCCCGAGCGGAGCACCCGCCGTATCTCCGACATCGCGGCGGCCTGATCGAACCAGTGGAAGGCGTCGGCCACGGTCACCGCGTAGACGGAGGCGTCGGGGAGCGGGATCTTCTCGGCGCGCCCTTCGCGGACGCGCTCGGCGCCGACGCTCGCGACCATCGCCCGGCGGAGCGCGTCGAGCGGCTCGACGGCGATCACGTCGAAGCCGCCGGCAAGGAGCGTCCGGGTGAGCTTGCCGGTGCCGGCGGCGAGGTCGAGGATCCGCGCTCCGGGTGCGAGCTTGAGCTCGGCGGCGAGCGCGCCGATCACCGCCGGCGCGTATTCCGGGCGGCCACGCTCATAGGCGCCGGCGACTTCGGCGAACTGCGCGGCGAGTGGGTGGATCTTCATCCGAAGCGGGCATCGTCCCACGCAGCGCCCGTCGCGCCCGTGGAGGTGCGTCTCGGGTTAGGAGGTCAGGCCTTCGCGGCGAGCACCCATACCCCGAAGCCGGCGAGCAAGGCGCCCACGACCACGCCGAACGAGAGCAGGTAGGGCACCCACCCGGCGGCCCCGTCCAGGCGCATCGCCGCCGCCTCGGCGGTGGAGGCGTTCATTCGCGCCCGGAAGTTGGGCGGGTGATAGGCGCGCGCCGGCTTTCCGAGCGCGACGCGCCGGGCCGCCAGGTACCCCTGGAGATCCTCGGCGACGGCGCGAACCGGACGGCGGCCGAGGAACACCGAGGCGAAGAAGCCGACGACCTTCTGGTCACGGTTGGACGTGTACAACGTCTGCAGGTGCCCCCAGACCGAGCGCCCTACGGGCGAGTTGCCGACGAGCCGCTCGTAGTCTCGGATGTTGAGGTTGTGGCGGAGCAGCCAAGCCACGCCCGCCCCGACGAGCAGGCCCGGCAGGGCATAGATCAGAACGAGCAGGGGCGAGGCGACCAACTGCCATCCCGAAAGCGGCCGGCCGTCCTTGAGGTTGGGGAGTCGGTGGCGGATCTCCCAGGCGTCGAGCCGGCCGATCTTGGCCCGGCGGCGGGCGAAGTGGTTGAAGACCACGAACTGCGCCAGGGTGCCGCCGAGCACACCTTCGTAGACGTTGCGCAGGAGGTGCCGCGTGCCGCCGTCGGCCAGGGCCGTGTGCCAGGCGTTGGTGATCGGCGCGTAGACCTCGAAGACGAGGTAGTAGAGCCCGACGACGATCAGCGTGCCGACGTGGGCGAGCACGAGCGCGGCGATCAGCAGCTGCGCCTTGTTGCGCATCCAGCGCAGCGGGTGTCGAAAGAACTTGACGAGCGGCAGGGGCAGGGGCGCTTTGACGCTCGTCGCGGGCGTAGAGGCCGGAGCAGCCATCGTGCTACATCATCCTCGCTCCGATGCCGCGTGCGCGGCCGGCGAGCGCGCCGTCGCCGCCGACCACCCCCGGGTCGTCGTCGCGCGGGTGGTCCGCCAGGCGCGGAGTCACCGAAGGGGCGGCGGGGGCAGGATCTCGACGTACCCGTCCGTTCCGTGCACGCGAATCCGCTGCCCATCCTGGATCAGGCGGGTAGCATGCTCGACCCCCACGACGGCCGGCAAGCCGTACTCCCGCGCGATCACGGCGCCGTGGGTCATCAAGCCCCCCACCTCCGTCACCAGACCCCTGATCGCGACGAGCAGGGGCGTCCAGCTGGGGTCCGTGTAGGCCGTGACGAGGATGTCGCCGGGTTCGAGCTCGGCCTGCGCCATGTCCAGGATGACGCGGGCCCGCCCCTCGACGGTCCCGCCGGAGACCGGGAGGCCGATCAGCGCGCCGGCCGGCAGGTCGTCGCGCCTGTACACACCGGCAATGGTCTCGCCCTCCGACGTGAGCACCCGGGACGGTGTCAGCGCTTGATGGAATCTGAACGCGTACTTGCGCTCTGAGATGATCTGCTCATCCACTTCGTGCGTGCGCACGACGTCGTGGAGCTCCTGGAACGTGAGGTAGAAGATGTCCTCCTTCTCACGGATCACCTCGGCCCGGACGAGGCGCTCGGCCTCTTCCAGCAGGGCCTGCTTGTAGACGAAGTAGCGGCTGACCATGCCGTACTTCGGGTACTCCCGGTACCCGATGAACGTCCGGACGCGGTCGATCATCCGCTTGGCCTCTTCGGTTTTCCGCTCTCCGTCCGGCAGGGCCCGCAAGCGCTCCAGCAGCTCCTGCTCCATTCTCCACGCCTCCTGGCGGCCCTGCTCGAAACGCCGCTCGCCGGCGCCGGCCTCGAAGTTCTTGATGTTGTTGAGGATCACGGGCACGAGCGTCGTGGGGCGTTCGCTCCAGCGCGGCCTCGTGATGTCAATCTCGCCGACGCAGCGCATGCCGTATCTGTCGAGGTAGGCGCGGATGGCGTCTCGGGCTTCTGGACCACCGGCGAGCTCGTCGAGCTCGGCAAGGAAGTCGTCGTCCTCGACGAGTTGCAGGAAAGCCACCACGTCCGGATGCGGGCGGATCACGTCTGCGACATCCAGGAGCGCCAGTCCCATCTCCGAGGTGATGTTGTGGGGGACGGACTGCGTCAGCGTGTCCGCCGCGTTCTTCTCGCCCAGCCACGCCTCCAGCTGCTCGTTGAGCCACCACGTGGCCTCAATCGCCGTCATGAACACCTGGTGGCTCTCCGGATCGAACAGGATCCGCTTGAGCTCCTGGATGTCCGCCAGGATGAAGTGCAGCAGCGCCGCTCCGGACTTCGTCCTGATGGTGCGCTTCAAGGCGGCGATCGAAGCCTCGCTGCGCCGGATCAGCTCGGTGACGAGCGCCGGATCGGTCTCGATCGGGGCTGGTACGCCGCCGGACGGCCGGGCGGGACCTTCGTCCGGGAGTGACGGGATGAAGTCGCCGCGTCCGAGGATGGTCTGAAGCGCGTCCCCGGTCAGTGGATCGGACTTCCCGATGATCTCCAGGAGGGCCGCACGGCTCGTTGGCGATGCCAGGCGCCGGGTGACATCGACGAACAGCCTCCCCCGGCCTCGTACATCGGCGGCAGGGCCGTCAGCTGAAACACGGAGAGCCCCAGGGGCTTCATGGGGTCGGTCATCATCTGCTGATGACCGACGGAGAGGTAGACGTGGTTCTCCCGGTCGCCGGCCGCCGGGATCGGGAACAGCGTGGTGATCGGCCGGCTCTGGACGATCTGAAAGCCATCGTCGGCCAGGCACCATTCGATGTCCTGCGGGCGGCCGAAGTGCGCTTCGATCCGCCGACCCAGCTGGTCGAGCCGTACGACCTGAGCATCGGTCAGGGCGGCCTGTCTCTTCGACGGGCCCAGCTCGCTCGACTTCACCAAGCCGCCGAGGGACACGTTCCTGCGCTACGCCCACGTCTCGTTCGCCCTGCGCGACGGCCAGGTCCGTTGGATCCAGGTCAACGAGACGGCCGTCGCGACGGCGACCGGCGTCGGGCCGGGCGACAGCATGACCCTCGTGCGCCGCGCCTATCCGAACGCCCGCTGCTCCGAGGACTCAATCCACGCAGAGCCCGACTACATCCCCTACCCCGTATGTGCCGTCCACGCCGGGCCGCTGCGATGGCTGACGTTCTTCGGCACTTACCAGAGACCCGGCACACCGGTGCTCGCCGTTTGGCTCTCGACCCGCCGCTTGGACTAGGCAGTGCAGGACTCGCGCGGCATCACGGATGAGGCTTGGCGGTCCCGCTGGCGAACCGACGGTCGCGGGTGCGCCGGGTCCTTCCTTCGAGTCACCACGATCCGCCGCGCGCGGGTCGAGGACGCGACGCCGGGCCGGGTCCCGGCAGGTGGCGTTGGCACCCCTACGAGACGCCCCTGATCGTCACTACGACCCGGCGGACGACCTCGACCTGGATGCGGCCGAGATCGATTTTTGCGAGGAGGGGGAGGTCATGGCCGTCGCGTCGATCCACGGCGATCGTGCAGCCGGACCGGCCGGCGATTGTGCGCGCTTGCGTCTCGACGAGCCCGAGCAGGGTGCGGGCATCGAACACGCGTGCAGCCCGAAAGCCGGACGGGCATCGAACCGGGCGTGCCGGTCGCGTGATCGGCGGGAGCGAGACGTTGATTACGCCGTGGGGGTGGAAGCGCACTCGTAACGCTCCGCGTTCGCTGACCACCTGCACGCTCCATCCGTAGCCGGTCGCGTTCGGCTCGGGATCGGTGATCGCGAACACGTCCGGGCTGAGCGGGAACGCGCCGGACGGATCGACACGGGCGTTAGCACCGAACGGGCGACTGGCCATGTACTGCTCGCAGCCAGGACGGCCGCCGAGCGCACGAACAGACTCGGCGGAAGACAGATCGCACGCCCGCCTCGCTTGCCCGGCTCGCTGCGCCGCCGCCCAGGCCTGCGCAACCGACAGCGCCGTTGGTCTGGACGTGGTGCCAGAGTCGCCGCAGGCGACGATCTGGGCGATCGCGACCACGGTACATGTAGCCGAACGCACCACCCCGCGACTGTAGCGTTGGGCTTGATCGGGTCGCGGGAGGATCATGACTACTGGGCGCTCGGCGGTCAGCTGGATCCGGCGTATCGCACCGACGGTGGCGTGGGGCTAACACCTGGTACCGGTTCTCAATCGGGCGCGGGCGCGCAGATCGGCTGCGAGCTGCGCGGACGTGAGCGAAACGTTCGACCCGCGCGGGCGTTGTACGGCTATCGTGGGAATCGAGAAGTTTCAAACGGGGGTCAAGATGCGAGCGGGCGTGGAGCGCCGCAGTGGTGGTGCGCGCCACCGGGGACATGGCTGGTTCCCGACGCTGCTCCTCGTGGCGGGCGCCATCGCCAGTCTTTTCGGCGTGGCGAGCGCAAACGCCAGCGGAAAGGTCGATCTGCTCTCCCGCGCGACCGTGGCGGCTCACGGCCGGCAGATCGAAGCGAGTCCCGGCACCAGCGAGCGCGTCATACGTCACCCCGACGGCACAACTGGGGCTTTTATCGGCGACGCGTTCCCTCCGCTGAAGCTTCACGGGCGACTACCGGTGCGGCCCGGCCAGCGAATCACGATCCGCACCGCCCTACGGGCCGTGTCGATCACGTTGCGTGTCACCGACCGCCGTGACGCTCCGCGATCCAAATGGGTCCACGCGACCCCGATCGGCCAGCGCGGGCAGCTCTGGGCGGTGCGGCTACCCAGACAGATCGGCCGGGACGCGGACCGCGTTTCCTTCAACGTCGTCTATTACTACCAGCAGGCCTACACCAACTTCGAGGCTGGCATCCGCGTCGCGCCCACCGCACTGGGGGCCCCGCGATGAGGCGCCGCACGAGAACCCTGTCAGGCGAGCACGCTGAGCGTGCGCGTAGTCGTCTGTGGGCTCCCGGGCCGCCCGCAAGGAGAGGACGAGGCGGTCACGGTGAAGCGGTGGCGCCCGGCGTGCAGCTTGACCGGGAGCGTGAACGTCTCGACGTGCCCCCGCTTCTTGCCAGGCAGCCCGCAGCCAGCATCGGCGATCGCGGCACCGTGCGGGGGATCGAGCTGCTGGTAGCGCACCGACGTGACGAACTGGCCGCTCGGGGGCAAGACCGTGACCTGGAGGGCGGTGTAGGCGTGCGCAGCGCCCTTTGGCCGAACCTTGCCGTAGCGCAGCGAGACCACTCGCAGCTTTGCAGCCGCCCCCGCATGAGCGCGACCGGCCAGTAGCGCAGCCGAACGCCCGCGAGCACCGACTGCAGCCGCGCTGCCCCCCAGCACCACGAGCGCGATCGCCGCCACCAAACCGCCGGAGACGACCGAGGTCATCGCCGGTTGTGCGCGGCGGCGCGGCCTGTTCTTCGATCCTCTGGCGCCGCGTGTCACGGACAGCATGATCCCTCCCAAGGGTCGAAAGTGGCGAAGCGCAACCCACGCGCGAGCCGCAGCTCAGCGGCCCCACGGGTGCGTTCTATCAACACTGCTACGGCGGCGAAGTTGCTTCGTCACAGCCGCGCGGCGCCGCCGCGCGGAGATCCTCAACGGCGTACCCGGACGCGGCGTTCAAGTTCGGCGATCCGCCTGCCCCCGGCCGGCGCCCTCGCGGCGCACCGCGACGAGTCAGGCGAGATGCAGGTGCATCGAGACAGCGTCGTCAGCCCGGCCGCAAGCCGTTAGGCAAGTAATCGGCGGCCGTGCCACCACGACTGCGGTATGCCTGCCCCGGATACCCGTCCCGTCGGATGGGCGTCTGCAGCCTGACGCCGGCGAGGCGAGGACTTACCCCGACCAGCTCGCGGCCGGCGCTCGGCCAGAACGGTGGGAGGCCCGGCGAACCAAGCCTCCAAACCCGTGGGGGGTCTGCCGGCGTCGCTACGTGATCGTGAGAACGATCTTGGCCGTGTGGCCGTTCGCCGAGGTAGCCCTGCCCTTGATCGTGCCCTTCGCGCCTGCGTACCCGCCGGTGCCACCAGTGATGTGGCCCTGACCGTGGTTGGTCTTGAAACCGACCTTCAGCTTGGCGGTGATCGAGCCCTTCTTCGGGGCCGTAACTTGAAGACCACCGTACAGGCCACTACGCGCTTGACGCTCGTAGGCTTGCAGGCAAACACGTCATGCCCAATGATCTTGCCGTTCGCGTTGAAGAGCTTGTCCTTTACAACCAGGCCCTCAGGCGAAGTCTGCACCGTGGTGAACGCGAGGGTCTGCTTAGCAGCGAGTGCCGGCGTAGCGAACGCGCCGGTCATCAGTAGCACTGCAGCCAGAGCGAAACGACGGATCAACAGAAGCTCCTGGACGCTGGGTACCCGGACATGCGACAAGCGATACCGCCGCAACCCTAACGCGTCTGGACGCTAGCGACTTCGGGACCGGGTTCAGACCCACCCGACGGGTCGGACGGGCGCGGGTTTCGGTGCGCAGGCGGTCGCGACGGCGATGCTCAAGGCGAGGGCGGCGTTCATGTCGGCGACCTCGGACTCTGAGCGAGGGGGATCGCGGGCGAGGAAGAGCCCCGGGTGCGCCGTTCGGCGCCACCGGTTGCCGACAGCTGGTTCGCGGACGAATGAGTGCGGCGGAGATATGGCGACGGATCGGTGGCAGCTCATGACGGCGGTAGCGTCGCGACCATCAAGATCGGCCTCATTCGGCCGGGTGACGCCTGCCCCGCTTCAGCGTCGTGGCTGACCGCCGGGCGGTCACGGTGCGCAGGTCAGGGAGGGCTGCTTCGTTCGACTGAACGCTCAACGGCGACTTCGAGCGCGCGAAGGCGCTCGGTGATCTCGCGAACTTCCTTGAGGACAAACACCTCGGTTGTCTCGACCTCCTCGACTGCCGCCTCGACTTCGGCGATCTCCTCGGCGATCTTCTCGGCAAGGAACCGCTGCGCGATGGCGCCGGTGATCATCGCGAAGAACCCGATGCCGATGAGCATCAACGCGCAGGCGATGACCTTGCCGGTGACCGTCTTCGGGGTGATGTCGCCGTAGCCGACCGTGGTCATCGTTGTCAGCGCCCAGTACACGCCATCCCCCACTGAGACGTTCTCGACCGATGCGAACCAATGGGCACGAAACGTCTCTGCTTCATCCCCCCAGATGCGACCTCCCCAGTCGGGACGGCCGGATTTGAACCGGCGACCCCCTGCTCCCAAAGCAGGTGCGCTACCAGGCTGCGCCACGTCCCGAGGACCGCGAGTATAGGTGCCGCGACCGCCTTCGCTGGTAGGGTCGCCGTCGTCATGGCGGAACTCAGGCCCCTCCACGCCCTCCATTACGACTCCGCCGTCGCCGGTCCGATCGGCGATCTCGTCTCCCCGCCCTACGACGTGATCGACGCCCCCCAGCGGGCGGCCCTCGTCGCCCGGTCGCCCTTCAACGCCGTCGAGATCGACCTTCCCGAGGGCGAGGATCGCTACCAGAAGGCCGCCGCCCTCCTCGAGGAGTGGCGCCTCCAGGGCGTCGTCACCCGCGACACCGAGTCCGCCCTCTGGGCGATGACCCAGGATTACACCGGGCCCGACGGCGCCCGCCGCACCCGCCAGGGATTCTTCGCCCGGGTTCGCGTCGAGGACTACGGCCCCGGCCGGATCCGCCCCCACGAGCGGACCCATCCCGGGCCCAAAGAGGATCGCCTCCGGCTCACCCGCGCCACCCGCGCCAACCTCTCGCCGATCTTCTCGCTCTACTCCGATCCCGACGGCGCCGCCTGGCGGGCCCTCGCCCCCCATACCGGCGGCGAGCCCTGGGGCGAGGTGACCGATCCCGACGGCACCATCCATCGCCTCTGGCGGGTCGCCGACCCCCCCGCCGTCGACGCCGTCCTCACCGCCCTCGCCGACACCGAGCTCCTCATCGCCGATGGCCACCACCGCTACGAGACCGCCCGCGTCTACGCCGACGAGATCGGCGGCGAAGGCCCCCATCGCTACGTGCTCATGTGCCTCGTCGCCCTCGAGGATCCCGGGCTCACCGTCTTCCCGACCCACCGGCTCGCCAAGGGGCTCGACTCCACCCAGCAGGAGGGGCTCGCCGCGGCGATCCGGCGCGACTTCGACGTCGAGCCCGTAAGCCGCGACGACCTGACTCCCCCGCCCGGCGACGGCCCCCTCACCCTCGGCTACATCGACAGCCACTTCAAGGCGCCCTACCGGCTCACCCTCAAGTCGCAGGACATCGCCGACGCCGCCCTCGCCGACATGCCGCCCGCCTACCGGCACCTCGACGCCGGCGTCCTCGAAACCCTCATCCTCAAGGGCGCCCTCGGCATCACCGACGACGACATCTCCCACCTCCACGACTTCGGCTACGCCCGCGACGCCCGCCAGGCGCTCGACCAGATCGACTCGGCCGCCTACGACGTCGCCTTTCTCCTGCGGCCGACTCCCGTCCAGCAGGTTCGCGACGTCGCCGCCAGCGGCCAGAGCATGCCGCCCAAGTCGACCTATTTCTTCCCGAAGGTTCTCACCGGCCTCCTCTTCAACCCCCTCGAGTAGTCCCCAGCCGGCCTCGACAGCACGACTAGAATCTTCTGGAGATCACGTAGCCATAGAAAGGGTCCGAAGAATGAAGGCCACCGCGCGTCGCAAGGGAAAGTTCAAGCACCTCGTTTCCGTGCGCGACCATCACCTCAGGGTCGACGAGCAGCGCGATCACGGCGGCGACGACGAGGGCCCCAATCCCCAGGAGCTCCTCGCCGCCAGCCTCGCCTCCTGTACCGCGGTGACGATGGAGATGTACGCCCAGCGCAAGGGCTGGGATCTCGGCTTCGTCGAGGTCGAATGCGAGTACAGCCCGGCCGAGCGCGGCTGCCCGACCAAGTTCGAGATCGTCCTCCACCTCCCCACCCAGCTCACCGACTACCAGGTCCAGCAGCTCAAGGTGATCGCCGCCAAGTGCCCGATCCACCGCACCCTCGACGGCGAGGTGATGTTCTCCGAGCGCGTCGAGCGCGCCCAGTTGACCGCGTGACCGACGCCCGGCTCCGCCGGCTCCGCCCCTTCCTCCTCGTCCCCGCCGACGCGGCCGCCCTCGAGCTCCACGGCCGCGTCGAGGCCGGCGTCCTCGTCCCCCTCTTCGTCCGCCACGGCACCGTCCACGCCGTCCTCACCCTCCGCCACGACGAGCTCCGCCACCACCCCGGCCAGATCTCCTTTCCCGGCGGCCGGCGCGAGGAGTCCGACCCCGACCTGATCCACACCGCCCTCCGGGAGGCCCACGAGGAGATCGGCCTCGACCCCGCCGCCGTCGAGATCCTCGGCGCCCTCCAGCCCGCCTCGACCTTCGTCACCGACTTCGCCGTCTACCCCTTCGTCGGCCTGATCGCCCCCGACCAGCGGTTCACCCCGGCCCCCCGCGAGGTCGAGTCCGTGATCCAGCTCCCCGTCCCCGCCCTCGTCCACGGCTACGCCCGCCGCACCCTCAGCCGCGGCGACCGTTCCTTCCGCACCGACTGCTACCTCGTCGACGACCACCTCGTCTGGGGCGCCACCGCCCGGATCCTCGCCGATCTCCTCGACCGACTCGCCCACGTCGACCCCGCCCTCCTCACCGCCTCGGCCTGATCCGCAGCCGCCGCCGTCCGCCCCCCGGCCCGGCCGAACCCCGACCGCCTCAGGCGACGAACAGAGCCCGGGCCGACCGGCCCGGGCTCCGAAAAAGGACCGTCTGAACTACGCGCCGGCGGCGATCAGGCCGGCTGCTTCACGATCCGGATGTACGGCAGCGGCTGCTCCCAGCCCTCCGGGTACTTCTCCCTGGCCTCCTCGTCGGAGACCGCTCCGGTGATGATCACGTCCTCGCCCGGCTGCCACTGCGCCGGCGTCGCGACCTTGTGCTTGGCGGTCAGCTGCAGCGAGTCGATGACGCGGAGCACCTCGTCGAAGTTCCGGCCCGTCGTCATCGGGTAGATCAGGATGAGCTTGACCTTCTTGTCCGGCCCGATCACGAACACGTTGCGCACCGTCTGGTTCTCAGCCGGCGTCCGCGCCGTCGGGTCGCCCGACACATCGGCCGGCAGCATCCCGTAGAGCTTCGCCACGTTGAAGTCGGTGTCCGAGATCAGCGGGTAGTTGGGCGCCGTGCCCTGGGAGCTCTCGATCTCCTTTGCCCACTTCTCGTGGTTGTCGAGCGGATCGGTCGACAGACCGATGATCTTCACGTTCCGGCGCGAGAACTCCGGCTCGATCGACGCCATGTAGCCGAGTTCCGTCGTGCAGATCGGCGTGAAGTTGCGGGGATGCGAGAAGAGGACGGCCCACGAGTCGCCGATCCACTCGTGAAAGCTGATCCGGCCTTCCGTGGTATCCGCCTCGAAGTCTGGGGCGGTCTCGCCAAGTTGCAGGGCCATGCAAATCCTCCTTTGACTACGGGCTGTGCCGCGGCATGGGCACAGGGGACGCCGAGCGATACGTGAATTATGCCAATGCAGATCAGGATTATATAAAATCGGCCGCTCCGGGTTGGCCGACGCCGAGCCCAGACGACCCCGGAATCCGGCTGCTCATGGCTACCAGGAGAGGTCGGCCGGCGGGGCGTCCGCCGCCGCCGCCGGCACCCGGGCCGGCGGGGCCTCGCGGCAGAGGAGGCCGCCCACGACGACCGCCGCCGAGCACACCAGGGCGACCCAGGCCCCGCCCGCAGCTCGAGCACGCCGGCCGGCCCCGGCGGCGAGACGATCCGGAAGCCGACGATGCAGAAAGGCGATCGCCCCGAGCGCGGTCACCGCGCCTGCGTCGCCGTCGGCGAGGAGCGGCCGTCCGCGGAGCTCCCCCGCCACGATGATCCCGACCACGACGACCGCGATCAGCACCAACTCGACGTCGATCGCCCGGAAGACGTCGTGCGCCGTCAGCGGGATCGGACCGAGCTGGCGTGCGCGGTTCACCCCGGCGTGGAGGTGTCCCGAAGCTCCCGAACCGGCCGGCCAGGGAGTCGACCTGGTTGAGGACGGCGGCGGGGATCCGCAGCGCGTACCACGTCTGCCAGGTGTCGATCGCCAGGACGATCGCCGCCAGACCGGCCAGGAGCACCCCGAAGCTCGCCCGCGAACGCACGCTCTATCTATCGGCAGCCGCCGCCCCCGGGGTGAGCCCCAGCAGGTCGTCGATCGCCGCCCGCGCGGCGCCCTGCCACGCCGCCCCGTCCGCCGGGCTTGCGTCGAGGCGGCGGTGGGGCACCGAGTTGAACTCCGCCCGCGCCGCGACCAGACGCGCGCCTCCGGCCAGGGTCGCCGCCTCGACGGTCCCGGCCGCTTCGTAGACCACGCCCCGCACCGTGGTGTCGATGATCTGCGAGAGGATCGACTCGAGCCGCGCCCCGTGGAGGGCGGCCACCGTCTCCGGCTCGCCGGTCGCCGTCCCCAACAGCCAGCAGACCACCGTCACGCCCTCGAGCGCGTAGCGGAGGGTGGCGATCCGGTCGGGCGTACCGACGAAGCACTCGCACCCCGCCGCCTCGATTGCCGCCCGCCCCGCCTCGGCGCGTGTGGTTATGCGCACCGCGTGGCCGCCCTCGCCGAGCGCCCGGCCGAGGCTCCGCCCCCGGCAGCCGCCGGCCACGATCAGCACCCGGGCCATCAGCGGCCGCCGCCCGGCGCGTGCGCCTCGTTCACGGCCGCGATACTACGAACCAGGCGATGGATCTCGACCTCACCGACGAGCAGCAGCTGATCCGCGACGCGGCCCGCGAGTTCACCGACCGCGAGATCGTCCCCCGCGCCGGCGAGAACGCCCGCAACCACCACTTCGACACCGAGCTCGTCGCCCAGATGGCCGCCCAGGGCTACCTCGGCGCCCTCGTCGCGCCGGAATACGGCGGCGCCGGGCTCGACCACGTCGCCTACGCCCTCGTCGTCGAGGAGGTCGGCCGCGGCTGCTCGGGGATGCGCACGGTCGTCTCCGTCCAGACCTCGCTCGTCTGCCAGGCGATCGTCGGCTGGGGCACAGACGAGCAGAAGCGGCGCCTCCTCCCCCGGCTGTGCTCGGGCGACTGGCTCGGCTGCTTCGCCCTGACCGAGCCCGACACCGGGTCGGACGCCGCCAACCAGAGGACCCGCGCGACCCCGGCTCCCGGCGGCGGCTGGCTGATCAACGGCGCCAAGATGTGGATCTCGAACGCCGGCCACGCCCGCCTCGCCCTCGTCTTCGCCCAGACCGACCCCGCCCTCGGCCGCCGCGGCCTCGCCTGCTTCCTCGTCGACACCGACCAGCCCGGCTTCCAGACCCAGCCGATCGGCGGCAAGATGGGGCTCCACGCCTCGGACACCTCGTCGATCACCCTCGACGACGTCCACACCGACCAGCTCCTCGGGGCGGTCGGCGACGGCTTCAAGGTGGCGATGACCGCGCTCGACTCCGGCCGCTACAGCGTCGCCGCCGGCTGCGTCGGCATCTGCCGCGGCTGCCTCGAGGAGTCGGTGGCCTACGCCACCGAGCGCCGGCAGTTCGGCCGCCAGATCGCCGGCTTCCAGCTCGTCGCCGCGATGATCGCCGACATGGTCGTCAAGACCGACGCCGCCCGCCTCCTCACCTGGCGCGCCGGCCTCCTCAAGGACCGGGGCCGGCCGAGCACGACCGAGACGTCGATCGCCAAGCTCTACGCCACCGAGGCGGCCGTCGAGTGCGCCAACGCCGCGATCCAGGTCCACGGCGGCGCCGGCTACGTCGACGACCACCCCGTCGAGCGCTACTTCCGCGACGTCCGCGTCACCACGCTCTACGAGGGGACCTCGGAGATCCAGCGCATGATCATCGGCCGGGCCGCCACCGGCATCGACGCCCTCGCCTGACCAGGTCGCCGGTCACGCCGGCGGACCGGCCGGCGGAGCTGTGCTCCGCGACATCACCACGGCACCATACGAACCCTCAGCTTCGACACGATCGAACGGTACCTTCTCGGCACCGATGAGCTCAGACGCCCGAGAGACACTGGAGGCAGGCGACGCGAGAAGGACCTACCGCTATCTGCGCATCGCCATGGTCGGGGCAATCGCGCTCCTCGGCGCGTAGATCGCGATCGACGCACAACAAGGCGCGGGCGGCCGCGCCGGCGGCGACCCACTGCTGGCAGACATCCATCAGCGCCTACTATTACACGCCGGTCCGGGCAATTTTCGTGGGCGTCCTGATCGCCCTCGGCCTGTCGCTGATCGTCATCAAGGGCCGAACTGCTCGTGAGGACATCTCCCTGAACATGGCCGGCCTGCTCGCCCCCGTCGTCGCCGTCGTGCCGACCACCGACGTCGGCACCTGCTGGTCGGTCGCGCCGAACCCGCTTCCGCTGCTGGCGGACGGCCGGCCGGCGAGCTGGGTCGTCACCAACATCGACAACAACTTCTATGCACTCCTCGCCACCGGCGCCCTCGGGTTGGCGGTCGGTCTCATCCTCGCCCGCCTGGTGAACGGGGGCTTCGGGGAGTCGATCCAGAAGCTCGAGCGAACGACCCTGCTGTCCCTCGTCTTCACGGGGGTGGCGTTGGCCGCCGGGCTGGCGATGATCCTGTACTGGAAGAGCTTCTACACGGAGGCCCATCTCCTCGCGGCCATCCTCCTGTTTGCCGCGCTGATCGTCGCGGTCATCAGCAAGGCCGTCGAACACAGGGCGAAGTCGCCCAGACGCTACTTTCCGCTCTACTCGGCGGTCGCGGTGCTGATGCTCCTCGGCGGCGGGGTCATCGTTCTGGCCGAAATTGGCCATGAGCACGGGATGCTCGTGCTCGAGGCCTACGAGCTCCTGTTGTTCGCGGTGTTCTGGATCGTCCAGACGGTGGACAACTGGAACGAGGAGGTGGCCGGCTCCGCGGCGGCGTAGCCTCGACCGGCGAGCCGGGAGGCCCGTGCCGAGAGCCGCCGGTCGCGCCCGCCCGTTCGCCCCGGCCCAGAGGGTGTCGGGAGCGACACCATGGTTGGCCCCACAAGCCGGCCCCCCGGGGCGACAATGGCCCGGTGGAGGTGCCCGTGTCACAGGCTCACCCCCCGGCCCCGCCCGCCGGCGCCAACGGCCGCGCCGCCGCCGCGCGCGACCCCGGACCGGCACCCGGGCGCGCCCCGCTCCCCGCCGTCCGCGGCTGGATCGGCGCACGGCTGACCACCACGCCCGGCCGCCTCGGCCTCGCCTCGATCGCCGTCGTCGTGGCCGCCCTCGTCCTCGGGACGGTCGCCTTCACCGCCGAGCGCTCCCGCCACCAGGCGGCCCAGGCGGTGGCCAGCGAGACCGAGCCGCTCCTCGTCGAGGCGGTCAGCCTCTACGTCTCCCTGTCTGACGCCGACGCCACCGTGACGACGACCTTCGTCCGCGGCGGCCTCGAGCCGGCTGACCGGCGCACCCGCTACCTCGACGACATCCAGGCGGCGAGCACGTCCCTGGCCACCCTCAGCCGCCAGGTCAGCACCACGGCGAGCGGCCGGGCGGCGGTCTCGACGATCACCGACGGCGTGCCGACCTACACCGGCCTCGTCGAGGCGGCCCGCGCCTACAACCGCCAGGGCCTCCCGGTCGGCGCCGCCTATCTCCGGCGGGCCTCAGAGCTCCTGGCCACGAGCATCCTCCCGGCGGCCAACCAGCTCTACGAGACCGAGGCGACGCGGCTGAACGACGACTACCGCAGCGGCGTGGGCACGGGGACGGTGATCGCCTTCATCCTCGCCGGCCTCGCCGGCCTCGCCCTGCTCGTCCTGCTCGGGCGCTACCTCGCCCGGGTCAGCCACCGGATCCTCAACGTCCCGATCGTGGCCGGCACGGTGATCTCGCTCGTGCTGTTCGTCTGGGGGATCGTCGGCCTCGCCGGCGAGCAGTCGGCGCTGGCCCGGGCGCAGCGCGATGGCTCCGACTCCGTCGAGATCCTCTCGGCGACGCGGATCCTCGCCTCGCGCGCCCAGAGCGACGAGAGCCTCGCCCTGGTCAGCCGCGGCGGCGACGCCAAGCCGGCAGCCGACTTCGCCGCGGTCATGCAGGCCCTCGCCGGCGAGGAGGGCCTCGTCGCCGCGGTGGCGACGGAGGCCAAGCGGACGGGGACGAGCCGGCCGGCCGCCGCGCTCTCGACCGAGCTCAACGCCTACCGGGTCCAGCACGCCCGGATCGCCGCCCTGGCCGCCGGCCCCCGCTTCATCGACGCCGTCCGCCTCCAGGTCCGCTCGACCCGGAGCGGGTCCTCGCCGGCCGACCTGCTCAACCGCAACCTCGTCGGCCAGATCGCGGCGGCCCAGCGGCGCTTCGCCGCCGACGCCGCCGACGCGACGGCGTCCGTCCGCGGCCTGCCGGTCGCCATCCCCCTGCTGAGCGTGTTGGCCGCCGCGCTCGCCCTGATCGGCCTCAGGCAGCGGCTCAACGAGTACCGATGACGCGCCGCCTCCCCCACCTCCTCGCGGTCATCGCCGGCCTCGCCGGCCTCGCCGGCTGCGGCGGCACCTCCGACCACGCCCTCCGGCTCACCCTCGGCGCCCTCCACGCCGGGCCACCCGCGGCGGCGGCGACCAACTCGGCAGCCGGACGGCCGGGGTGCGATGAGAGCCTGCGGCCGCCGCGGACCCTCCCGACCCCGGGGGCGATGCCCGCCGGGAGCTTCATGGCGACGATCGCCCGGCGCCACCGGCTGATCGTCGGCGTCGACCAGAACTCGAAGATTCTCTCGTACCTGAACCCGGCCGACGGCCAGCTCGAAGGCTTCGAGATCGACGTCCTGCGCCAGATCGCCAAGGCGATCTTCGGCGACCCGCGAGCGGTCGAGTTCCGGGCCATCACCACCGCCCAGCGGGTTCCGATCGTCCAGTCCGGAGCGGTCGACATCGTGGCCGACGCCGTGACCATCACCTGCGCCCGGGCGGCCCTCGTCTCCTTCTCGACGGATTACTACGACGGCGACGGCGGCTTCCTCGTGGCCAGGAACTCCCCCGTGCGCCACGTCGCCGACCTCGGCGGCGAGCGGATCTGCGCGACCACGGCGTCGACCTCGATCGAGCGCGTCCTCGCGCTGCGCCCCCGGGCGGTCGCCTACCCGGTCAGCCAGCGGACCGACTGCCTGGTCGCCCTCCAGCAGGGCGACGTCGACGCCATCGCCAGCGACCAGGCGCTTCTGCTCGGCTTCCAGGCCCAGGATCCCTACACCCGCTTCGTCAGCCAGCCGTCGAGCCATGCGCCCTACGGGATGGCGATCAGCAGGGCGCACCCGGACTTCGTCCGCTTCGTCAACGGCGTGCTCCGCCAGATCCGCGCCGACGGCACCTGGCGGACGATCTGGTCGCATTGGCTCGGCCCGATCGTCGGCACCTCCGCCCCGGCCCCGCCGGCCGCCCACTATGCCCGCTGAGCTCGCCACCCTCGACGCCGCCCTCGCCGAGCTGCGCGAGGCGGCCCGGAAGATCCGCGGCAACCTCGTCGAGCTCGAGACCGACGGCGGCCGCGAGCTCCTCGCCCGGGTGGCGCTCGAGGGCGAGTCGGCCGGCGTCTGCGCCGCGGCCGGCCGGGCGACCGGCGACCTCTGGGGCGGCCTCGAGCGGCTCGACGAGCTGCTCGGCCGGGCCGAGGCGGCGCGTGGCGCCCGCCGCCCCCCGCTCGACGAGCTCCGCGACCTGCTCGAGGGCCAGTCGATCGAGCTCCCGCGCCGCGAGGTCCCCCTCGCCGAGCGCGCCCTCCTCGGCGGTGCCGACCGGTGCTCGCCGGCCGAGCTGCTGAGGCGGATGTCGGCCGCCTTCGACGAGGCGAAGACCGCGGTCGCCCGGATCAGCGGCGCCTGGGAGGCGCGCGCCCCGCGGCTCGACGCGGTCCGCCGCGCCCAGGCGGAGGCCGAAGGCGCCGCCGTGGAGGAGTCCGGCCGCGCGGACCTCGCCGTGACGGCGGCGCGACTGGAGCGCCTCGCCGGCCGGCTGACCACCGACCCGCTCGCCGTGGCGCCGGCGGAGATCGACAGCCTCGCCGCGGCGGTGGCGCGGATCCGGGCCGACCTCGATGCCTCCGCCGGCCTCCCGGCCCGCATCGCCGGGGCGCGCGAGCTGCTCGGGCGCCTCGAGGCGGCCGGACATGCGGCGGCGGCGGCCCGGGCCGAGCTCATCGCCAAGATCACCGACGCCGCCCCGCCGCCGGCGCCCGTCGACCCCGGGCTCGGCGC